>JAKBAZ010000025.1 GCA_021826255.1 Actinomycetes bacterium | reverse complement strand
CCACCTGGTTCGACCCGTCACTCACGCGTAAGGCTCCCGCACCCGTTGAGGGAAGTGACACCGTCTCACCACTCGACAGGGTGGAACTCGTCGATCCGTCCTGGTGAGTGGCGGACGAGAGAGCCCCGTCAAAGGCCCCGGCCGCACTGAGGGCGTTCAGGGTGTCTTGAGAACTGAGATCCCCCGACGCACCCGCCGGAGCCGCGACGAGAGCGCTAGAAAGTATTAAGACCCCCCCCCGCGAGAAGAGCCATCGCCCTTCTCGAGAGTGTGAGAGCAACCTGTCGCACGAGAACCTCCCTCACCCGAGAGTCTCTCGAGTCCGTGGTGTGGCTCAACCTAGAGCCTGGTGAGAGGGCTGTCAATCATAATGACACTAAGGCAGATCGAGCATTGAGGGGCGCAACGAGAAGGAGGTTTTCCTCGACGAAATCCTTACGATGGAGACGACGATCCTTACGTGACTACCCGCCTTCACCAATTAGGTATACCGCTCGTCAGGCTTGACAAGGAGACTACGCCCGTTTCACTTTTCCACCGCAGAAAAGACACCGCCCCCGGAAGGGTTGCGGTCTTCACTATTTCTGAAGGCGCTGGCGTTTCCGATGGTCGTACAGCGCGTAAAGAGAGACGAGTCCACCAGTAATGAATCCCCATAAAAAATTTGTTCCTGATCCCGATGAAGAATGCCAGGAGAATCCGTGAAGAAGATCAAACCACGCTAAGTGTTCGTCGTTGCGAGCAACATTGACGACCACGGGCAACAACCAAAAGAATATCCCTGACCGTATTGGAACCGTCCACCAGAACACGACGGTCCTGCGCGACCACTTCATTAGAAACTCCAGTCCAATTTATTCAGCAATGATGTAAACGCTCCAGCCACGCACCACGCCAGGTAATAATCCCCGGAAATGTTGATGCTGGCCTCCTCAGGGGCTGTCATGTCAGCGACGATGTAGCCTCCAACGACCCCTATAGCGCAACCCTTAACAACGACTCCCGTGGCGTAAGCCACACCCGAAATGGTTTCCCTCACCCACACTGAATGAGTTCCAGGAACAAGGGGAGGCGTGTTGGGCACTTGGACTTGCACTTCTCTGGTCCACGTCGTTGGTTGACAGTTCCCGTAACCGCAGAGAATCATCTGCGGTTGGATCCCGCTGACAGCGACGCTCGACGCACCCGCCGGAGTGGCGACGAGAGCGCTAGAAAGGATTAAGACCCCCCCCCGCGAGAAGAGCCATCGCCCTTCTCGAGAGTGTGAGAGCAACCTGTCGCACGAGACCCCCCCCTCTGGCCCAAGTGTCTCTTGAACCCATGGTGAGGCTCAACCTAGAGCCTGGTGAGAGGGCTGTCAATCATAATGTCACTAAGGCAGATCGGGCATTGAGGGGAGTGGCGATGCGTGAAGGGAATTCGCTCAATGAGATCTCTTCCGCTCTCGAGATGAACCGTGCGTGACCGTTCAGTCACCTCAAATCATTTCCCCATTCACTCGTCGATCTTTGCAAGGAACGATGTCGCATCCACGCTTAGTGGTGGTCATCACATGACGAACGACTCTCAAACGAATTCTTTCGAACGAGCGACTTAACTCGTCTCACAACGACCGCTTCTCGTTCATCATTCGCCAACCAGACGTCGCCACGAAAGCAGCAGTGGAATCTGCGCGGAGATATAAACCCCGGGCGCCATGAAGAGAACGGTTCGAACTACGCCTCGAGAAGGTGGTCCAGCGCCTCTTCGAAGACTGTCTGGTGCTTCTTCACGTGATCAGAGGTAGTGGCCGGGCACATGAGAGCCATGTTGTGAAATGGGGTGATCATGACACCACGGTTGAGACCAAAGAGGTGGAGATAATCCTCGAGGTCACCGTCCGCGCTCGCGACCGACTCACCACCGTTTCGAGGAGCCGGCGCCTGAAACCGGTACTCGCATCGCGCGCCCAGTTGGGTCACGCTCCACTTAAGACCCCTTTCAGCGACCGCCGCACGAACTCCTTCGGCGAACTGGGTGGCGAGCTGTTCCATCGGGCCGAACACCTCGTCAGTCAACACCTCACCCAGTACCGCCCGCATCGCGGCGAGACTGAGAGCGTTTCCCGCGAGGGTTCCGCCCACTCCTCCCACGTCCACGATGTCCGCCTCCGACCCCACCGCTGCGAGAACCCGTTCGGCCAATTCGGCGGAGAGTCCGTAGGCGCCGCAGGGTACGCCACCGCCAAGGGACTTACCGATGGTCAAGGCGTCGGGGCGCAGACCAAAGCGCCGAGTCGCCCCACCGGGTCCCGCTGAAATCGTGTGGGTCTCATCGAGAATGAGTAGAGTCCCGGTCGCGTCGCAGAGGGCCCGAACGCCCTCGAGAAAACCTGGCTCGGGCAGCACCATACCGATGTTGGTGAGGGCGGGCTCGGTGAGAACCGCCGCCACGTCGCCGTGCGAGAGCGCAGCCTCCACCCCGGCGAGGTCGTTGAACTCGACCACTCTCGTCGTCGTCGTCGGATCGAACGCGGGTCCGACGAGTCCGGGACGAGGGCGAGCGGTGCCGTCGGGACCCACGACAACGAAACTCTCGTCCACGCTGCCGTGGTAGCTGTACGAGAACACCAGAATCTTCGGCCGGCCCGTGACGAGCCGAACCAGTCTGAGCAACCACCGATTGGCGTCCGTGGCCGACAGCGTGAAGGACCACTGCGTCAGACCGAAGCGACGAGACATCTCGGCCGCCACCCACTCGGCGTCTTCGCTCGGCAACATGGTCGTGACGCCACCGAGGCGTCCCACTCGCTCGTTGAGAGCCCGAGCGAGTGGTTCAGGCGAGTGCCCGGCCATCGCCCCCGTATCACCGAGGGCGAAATCGACCACCTCGTGTCCGTCGAGGTCCATCAGCGTCGCTCCGTGAGCTTCGCGAAAGACGAGGGGGAATCCCCCGGCCCACTTGCTCATCCAGGTCATGGGGACCCGGGCGAACAAGTGATCGGATCGGCGGTACTGCTCCAGAGAACGGGGGTTTCTCTCCTGATAAAGAGCCTTTTCTTGCTCAAGGAGACCACGCAAACGAGTTCGAGACCACTCTGTCATGACCCCAGTGTAGGAGTGTTCCCCAGCGAACACGGAGATACTTTCGAAGAGAAACGGGACTTCATCAGGACTTATAAGAAGCGGACACTCGAAAAGTGGCTAAAAATGGCCGGAAATACCCGCGCGAGGCCCTCGGGACGGTAAAGATGGCTACCGGTTTCGGGGATTTCCCCCGGAGCCTTCACCCCACAACACAAGGAGTCCTACGGTGAACAAGTCCGAGTTGGTAGATGCAATCGCGGCCGCGACCGACAGCACGAAGACCGCTGCGTCCGATTTCCTCAGTGCGTTCGAAAACGTCGTGGTGAGCAACGTCGCCAAGGGCGAAAAGATCGTCCTGTCGGGTTTCTTGTCCTTCGAGCGCGTCGAGCGCAAGGCGCGCACTGCCCGCAACCCGCAGACGGGCGAGGCCATCAAGGTTCCCGCCGCTCGCGCCCCGAAGGTCTCGATTGGTTCGACCTTCAAGAAGCACGTTAAGGGTTAGGCCCTTCGGGCGTAGTGAGCCCGTCAAGAAAAAACCCCCGGGCGAGAGCCCGGGGGTTTTTTGTGTATGAAACGAGAGGGTTAGTCGTTGACCAGAATGTCGACGAGCTTGCGACCCGCACGAAATCCGAACTTCACCGTTCCGTCGCTCAGGGCGAACAAGGTGTCGTCCTTACCGATACCCACGTTTCGCCCCGGGTGAAACTGGGTGCCCCGCTGGCGCACCAGGATAGAACCGGTCTTCACGGCCGTTCCGTCGAAAGCCTTGACCCCGAGGCGCTGAGCCTGCGAGTCACGACCGTTGCGAGTAGAACCGCCACCTTTAGTCTTCGACATCTCTTCCTCCGAACTCTTACTACTCGACTACTTCGCTGAAATCTTCGTGATCTCGACGGTGGAGTACTTCTGACGGTGGCCCCAACGACGACGCTGAATAGCCTTGGCCTTGTAGGTGAGGCCCCGAATCTTCGGACCCTTCTCCTCCCCGACCAGTGTCGCGGTGACCTTCGCGCCCTTCAAGGCCTCGCCGGCCTTGACGGCGTCGCCGTCTACGACCAGCACGGGGTCGAACTCAATAACGGAACCCGTGGGCTCCGGGCGCAGGTCCACGCGGACCACCTGGCCCTCGGTCACGCGCTCTTGGGAACTGCCTACTCGAATCACGGCGTACATAGGGTGACAAGTCTAGCGCACGCCGGCCCGCGCCGGTGACTCGAGGCCGGTGTCGAGGACGAATCCTCGTCCGTCACAGACGCTACACACCGACGAGACCGACTCCAAGAGTCCCTCGTTCACCCGCTTACGGGTCATTTCGACTAGGCCAAGTTCGGAGATGTCGAACACCTGGGTGCGCGTCTTGTCCCGCGAGAGGGCCTGTCGTAGGGCCGACGCCACCGCGTCACGGTGGGCCTTGGTCTCCATATCGATGAAGTCGATGACGATGATGCCCCCGATGTCGCGCAGCCGCAACTGGCGGGCGACCTCGTCTGCGGCTTCGAGATTGTTCCGAAAGACGGTCTCTTCGAGGTTGGTCGAACCGACGTTCTTTCCGGTGTTGACGTCAATGACCGTCAGGGCCTCGGTGCGCTCGATGATGAGCGATCCTCCCGAGGGCAAGAAGACCTTACGGTCGAGCGCTCGGTGCAGTTGTTCGTGGACGAAGTAGCGCTCGAACAGAGGCAGGTCCTCGCTGTCTCGGTCGTAGTACTCGATTCGGTCAGCCAGTTCCGGGTTCACCGCCAGGACGTAGTCGCGCACCTTTTCGTAAAGATCGGCGTCATCGATGATGACCGCCCGGTACTCCTCGTTGAACTCCTCGCGAAGCACCCGAACCGCGAGGTCGAGGTCACGATAGACGAGGCGGGGCTGGGAAGACCGCTTCACTTCGGCTTCAATCGCCGCCCACTTCTCCGTCAACGACTCGACGTCGCGCGCCAAATCTTCCGACGAGACACCCTCGGCGGCGGTGCGAACGATGAGTCCGTGACCCTCGGGTTTGACGTCGTCGATAATCTTGCGCAGTCGTCGCCGTTCCCCGTCGGGCAGTCGCTTCGAGATTCCGATGGTCTGGGAGTTCGGCACCAGGACAGCGAAACGACCCGGGAGCGACACCTCCTGGGTCAAGCGAGCTCCCTTCGCCCCGATGGCGTTCTTCGTGACCTGACACACGACGGTCTGGCCCGCTCGAATCATCTGCTCAATGCGCTTCTCGGAACCTCGAGACTCCTCGACGTCGTCGTCGAGCGCAACGTCACCCTTGTAGAGAACAGCGTTTTTCGGGATTCCAATATCGACGAAGGCCAGCTCCATGCCGGGTAGCACGTTCTGGATACGGCCGACGTAGATGTTCCCGTCGATCTGGTTCGTCTCGTCGGCCGCCTTGGCGACGGTGTACTCCACCATGGAGCGACCCTCTAAGGTCGCGATGTGAGTCGCACCCTCGACGGTGTGCACACACATCAAGTAGCGACCCTGGGCGCGCGAACGACGATCACCCCCACGCCGACGCCCCCGACGGTTGCGGGCCTCGTCACCCGACGCTGGCGCCGAGGCCTCGACCGGAGTGGTGGCGGGCCTGGCTGAACTGCCCGAGGATCCCGAGGAGTTTCCCGACGAACCGCGACCCCGTCCACCCCGACGACGTCGCGACGGGGAGTTTGATGACGAATTCGACGAGGCGGTGGAACCCGAGGGAGATGGGGCTGATGGCGCGGGCGCGGGTCGGGTGTCGCCGATGCGCGGCGCGGGTCGGGTGTCGCCGATTTTCGGGTTACCGGACTCCGGGCGGGGCTGATTGGTGTCGTCCACGGTCAAGACTCCTTGCGCTGGATCGCTCGAGGGGCCCAAAGGCACTCGAGCGGGGCGACGTCACTACTACAGAGCGAGTCGCGTCGTTCGTTGAGGGCACACGAAGGGCCGGGCGAGGGGGTCTCACACCCCGAGAGGTGAACCGAACTCCGTCTCTCACCTTCGCACCTTCGCTTCGTCGACGTGAAACCCACCACGAGGGTCACTCCCCCGGGTTGCGGCCATGCGGCGCCGTTTCACACCCGTAAGGCTACTCGCCGAGGGGACTA
Organism: Actinomycetes bacterium; assembly: GCA_021826255.1. Lineage (GTDB taxonomy): Bacteria > Actinomycetota > Acidimicrobiia > Acidimicrobiales > RAAP-2 > RAAP-2. The sequence goes on along the minus strand of JAKBAZ010000025.1, from coordinate 5,530 downwards.
GCCGACCTTCTTTTGACTCGATCCTGCACCTTTGAGGGTCGTCGTCGTGTGGGCGGGAAGTGTGGTGGGGGTCACAAACTGGCTCTTGAGCGCCAGATTCAAGGGGGCGATGCCGTGGTGGTAGAGCCAGGAGAACGCCTCGGCCACGACCGGTGCCGACGCCGCCGAGCCGTATCCACCCTGGGCGATGACGCAGGCGACGACGTACTGCGGATTATTCGCCGGAGCGAACCCCACGAAGAGCGAGTTCGGCTCCTGGGTCTTGACGAGGGACGCGGTTCCGGTCTTTCCGGCGACCGGGAACTGGGCCTGGGAGAAGGTGGCGTAGCGCTGGAAGGTTCCGTAGGCGGTGCCGGAGGGACTCTGAACCACCCCCTCGAGCCCGGCGAGGATGGGGTCTCTCACCGACGGGGGTAGAGAGACGTGGCCGAGGACCCGGGGTTGGTAGCGCTCCACCACTTGGCCACTGGGCGACACGATGGCCGCGGCCACCTGGGGGGCGTAGCGCGTGCCCCCGTTAGCGAAGGTGGCGTAGGCGGTCGCCAGCTCGAGCGGAGTGACGACCGTCGAGCCTTGTCCGAAGGCCATCTCGATGTTGTCACCGGTGTACCAGTGGTAGTTCGGAAAAGCGGTGGGGTTGGCCTTGTGTAACTGGAGACGCACGATGGGAGAGTCCACTCGACCCGAGAACTCCCCCGGTAGATCGATGTTGGTCAACTGGTCGAGTCCGTACTGGTGAGCCACGTTCTGAATTGGAGTCTCACCGTATTTACCCTGCTGGGACCAAAAGAGATAGCCCAAGTTGTAGAAGTACGCGTCCGAAGACACCGTGAGGGCTCCCTGGAGATCAACGAGACCACCGCCCTGTCCGAGGTCGTCGTGGAAGGTGCACCCGGCGGGCGAGCCGACGCAGCCAGGAACGTGGTAGTACCCCGTGGTGTCAGCGAAGAGGGTGTACGGCGAGTAGATACCGGTCTGCATCATCGCGGTCGCCGTGATGAGTTTGAAGGTCGATCCGGGGGTGTAGAGACCCTGAATGGGGTAGTCGTAGAAGGCCCCCTCGGACTCGAGGGTGTTGTAGGTGGCTTGGGAGAGTCCGTTGGCGAAGTCGTAGAGGTTGTACGACGGGTACGACGACATCGCGAGAACCGCTCCGGTGCGCACGTCCATCACCAGGGCCGCCCCGTTAATCGCGGCCGGCACGATGCCGGTCGTTGGATCGGGGGCACTTCGAACTAGTTTGATGTCGTTCGCCAAATACCCATCGAGCGCCTTTTGTAGACCGGCGTCGATATTGAGTACCACGGTGTCGCCCGTGCGCGGGGCGACGGTCTCGGTGGAGCCGATGATGTTACCGAAAGCGTTGACTTCAACCGTTCGCTCCCCGGGGACCCCGCGCAGGTAGCTCTCGTAGAAGTTCTCAATACCGGCTTGTCCGTACACCGAGGACGTGGTGTAGCCGGCGTTGGGATTCTGGGTGATCTCGGCGCCAGTAATCGGGGTGACGTAACCGAGGATCTGAGCACCCGTACCCCCACCGTAGGGGTAGGTCCGCTTCGACACCTGCACCGCGCTCACCCCGGGGAACTCCCCCGGATGCAGGCGAATGAACTCAATCATCGACTGGGGAGCGTTTTGATACACCGGCGCCGGCTCGTAGGGCGAGTACTGAACGTTATTTAAGTCCGCTTCGATGCTCGCCACGCTCTGGTGAGTGAGGAGGGCCAGCGAACCCACGACGCTCGGATTCGCCGCGGCTGACTGACGCGAGACCTCGATGACCTCATTGGTCAAGTTGCCCACGAGAATGTTGCCCGTACGATCGGTGATCAGTCCGCGCGTCGCCGGAATCGGGGTGGTGTGGAGGGAGTTGGAGTCAACGGCGGCGATCGATGAGTGGTACTGAATGACCTGGAGGGAGAAGAGGCGATAGACCAGCAGGCCGAGCAGCAGAAGAAAAAAGGTACCGATGATGACGTAGCGCCGCTCGGGACGTGCGCGGACCTCGTTGGGAGAGGCCACTAAGTCCTTAATGCCGACGGTCTTACGTTCGTGAATGGCGCTTCCGCGTCGGCGAAAGGGGTTGAGTGAGGTCCAAGGTCGCCAGAGCCGGTGAAACCAACTGCTCGTCGGGCGATCGCGCCAGGAACCCTTCATCGAACCTCCCGGGGCAGTCGAGAGGTCACGAGAAACCCGAGGCGAGTGAGGGGTCGAGCGAGCACGGCGAAGCCGAGGGCGTTCACGATCATCGAGGGCACTAACCCATTCTGATAGAGATGGGTACTCCCCTCAACAGCCGCCGCGACGACGAACACGAGGGGGGCGAAGAGTCCGGTCATCAGTCCGAGACCGGGGGTCACCCACCACGCGGCCGAGTCGAGGTCCCCCACGCCCTCTCGACCGAGGGCGGACGCGGCGAGGCCCACCAGGGCTCCAAGGACCGCGCTCGCCCCGAAGGGGGTGGCGAGGTAGGCGTCAAAGAGCACCCCGGCGACGACGCCCCCGAGAATGGCGAGGAGGCGTTGCCCGGTCAGTCCGAGGGCGAAGGCCCACATCCAGGGAACGACAATCACCGCCCCCCCGATTCGCCAGTCGCTGATCGCCACGACCTGGAGGGCCACGAGGACGACGGCGACCAGAACGGCGCCGAGGCGGGCCTGCATCACGTGGAGGGCTCCCACTGCAGGACATCCACGTAGGTGAGGTGAGCGAAGGAGGCGACCGGAGTGAGCTCGATCGAGTAGTCCGACGCTCCCGGAGAGACCAGCAACTTCGACACCCGCGCGAGAGGGAGGCCCGGCGGGAAGAGTCCACCCTGGAGACCACTGGTGGAGATGAGTTGCCCGAGAGCGATGGGCGACGAGACCGGGATCTGGGTCGAGGCGAGTGGCGAGTTGATGCCCTCCCCCGAGACGAGAACGTCAGTCGACCCGTTACCGAACGTGGCGTTCACCACCGTCGCCGGGTCGGTCAGGAGCCTCACGAGCGCGCTGTGCGCACTGGTGGAAACCACCCGACCGACGAGCCCCCCGTTGGCGAGCACGGGCATTCCGGTGAGCACTCCGTCGAGGTCCCCCTTAGAAATGGTGAAGGTGGCCGAGAAGTTCGTCGGGGAGTCCTCGGTGACCTGGGCCATCACCGAGGAGAGGCCCGCACTCGACGGTAGGTGGAGAAGTTGACTGAGCTGAGCGAGTTGAGTCGAGGCGGCCTGGTTTTGGGCCAACTGGGCCTCAGCCACTCCGAGGGCGTACTGCAACTTCTGATTCTGGGCGACGACGTCGGAGTAGTTGATAATCCCGGCGAAGAGGTGCCCGACGGGCTGGGCCACCTGGGCGACGGCCCACGAGAAGGGCGAGACCACGGTGCGAGCGGCGCTGCGCACGCCTCCGACCAGACTGCCCGACAGGTAGAGACCGGTCGCCACGATCGCCACCGTCAACACGGTGGTGACGAGGCGGCGGCGCTGACGCGCGCCCGCCACGGACTACCGAGAGGGTGAGGTCTTCAACATGCGGCTGAAGACCTCGATTTCTTCGAGGCACATACCCGACCCGATTGCGACGCAGTTGAGCGGGTCATTGGCCACGACGATCGGCATGTTCGTTTCCACCTCGAGTCGAGTGGCGAGACCGTTGAGCAGAGCCCCTCCACCGGTTAACACGATGCCCTGGTCCATAAGGTCCGAGGCGAGTTCGGGGGGCGTGCGATCAAGGGTCACCTTCACGGCGTCAACGATGGCCTGCACGGGTTCCTCGATGGCTTGGCGAATCTGTTCCGTGGAGATCACCACGGTCTTCGGCAAGCCCGTCACGAGGTCACGACCGCGAATGGAAGCCTGGATTTCCTGCTGCAGCGGGTAGGCCGACCCCAACTGAATCTTGATCTCTTCCGCGGTGCGCTCTCCGAGGGCCAGTTGGAACTCCTTCTTCACGAACGCAACGATGGCCTCGTCCAGTTCGTCGCCCCCCACCCGGATGGACTGGCTGGTCACGATTCCCCCGAGGGAGATGACCGCCACCTCCGTGGTGCCTCCTCCGATGTCGACGACCATGTTGCCGGTCGGCTCGTGGATGGGCAGTCCCGCTCCGATGGCGGCGGCCATCGGTTCTTCAATGATGTAGGCCTTGCGAGCCCCGGCGAACTCCGCCGCCTCCATCACGGCTCGTTGCTCCACCCCCGTGATGCCTGAGGGCACGCAGATCACCATGCGCGGTTTGGCGAAGCGACGCTGGTGCACCCGGTGGATGAAGTAGCGCAACATCTTCTCGCATATCTCGAAGTCGGCAATCACACCGTCCTTTAAGGGGCGAATCGCCTGAATGTTGCTCGGAGTACGACCAATCATCAGTTTCGCCTGGGCGCCCACCGCGAGTGGCTTACCGTCCTTCATATCGACGGCCACCACCGAAGGCTCGTTCAAGATGATGCCGCGACCCCTCACGTACACGAGAGTGTTAGCGGTTCCGAGGTCCACCGCCATATCGCGACCCAGGAGCGAGAAACGTGAATCCACTATTGGCTGCCCTTCAGCGCCGGAAACGACGCGGTGACCGTGTCCCTCGCGGCGCGACGCCCGACGTTCCTAGTCTACCGAGGTCAGACCCGGGAAGAACAAAGCAATTTCTCTCGCGGCCGACTCCGGCGAATCCGAGCCGTGAATGAGGTTCTGCTGGTGGTCGAGGGCGAGGTCGCCCCGAATAGTTCCCGGCGCCGCCTGGGCGGGGTTGGTCGCTCCCATCATCGATCGAACGATGGCGTAGGTCTCCTCGGGCCCCTCGAGCACGAGTGACATCAGGGGTCCGCGGGTAATGAACTCCACCAGAGACGGGAAAAAGGGCTTTCCCTCGTGTTCGGCGTAGTGGCGCTCGGCCGTTGCTCGGTCCAGCGTTCGTAGTTCTGCGGCGAGCAGAGAGAGGCCCCGACGCTCGAAACGTCCGAGGATCTCTCCGACGAGACCTCGGGCGACACCGTCGGGTTTAATTAGGACGAGGGTTCGGCTCACGGGCCCAGTCTAGGAAGTTTCGCCGAGGTGACGAGAGGTAACGCCGAGGAGCACCTCTCGGACCTCGGCGACGAGGTAGAGGCTCCCGGCCGCCAGAATCAAGTCGTCGTCACCCGAGAGTTCGCGCGCGATGGAGAGCGCGAGTGGAACGCTCGCGCACTCTCGGGCGCGTCCTCCCGCACGCCGCACCGCCGCGGCGAGCTCGGCGGCCGAAACGGCACGAGGTGACCGCGGGGCGACACAGAAGAACTCCTCGAATCCACTGTCGACGAAGGGTTCGACCATGTCGTCCACGTCTCGTCCACTCAGCATCCCGAGGACACACCGGCGAACTCCGTCGACGAGAAACGCCGATTCCAACGCTTCGACGAGTCGACGAGCTCCGGCTGGGTTGTGGGCCCCGTCCACCAGCACCGTCGGTCGATGCCCAACAACTTCGAGACGTCCGGGCATCGCGGCGCGGGCCAAGACTGTTCCCACGAGATCCTCTCCGAGGTGTCGTCCAAGGAAACCCTCGAGAGCGACGAC
>JAKBAZ010000024.1 GCA_021826255.1 Actinomycetes bacterium | reverse complement strand
CTCCTTCTCGTCCCGTCCACCGTAGTGGAGGAGATCAGAAGTAGATGATCTTGGTCGCTCGCTCCACGACGTGATCGATGTCGTCACTCCACGCACCGGTCGAAAGGTACTTCCACCCGTCGTCACACACGATCATCACGATGGTCGCCGTCTCGTCGTCGGGTACGAGCGAGGCACACTTCAGCGCACCCGCGAGAATGGCCCCCGACGAGATACCGGTGAAGAGGCCCACCTCGGTCAATCGGCGAGTCCATTCGATGGACTCACGAGGACGCACGACCACTTTGCGATCCAAGAGGTCAGGTCCGTGGTTCTCGGTGAAAATCGGTGGGATGTACCCGTCATCGAGATTCCTGAGCCCGTCCACCATCTCCCCGCTCGGCGGCTCGATGGCCCAGATTTGAACCCCGGGCTTGTTCTCCTTCAAGTACCGACCCACGCCCATTAGAGTGCCCGACGTACCGAGTCCGGCCACGAAGTGAGTAATTTCGGGGACGTCGCGAAGAATCTCTGGACCCGTGGTGGTGTAGTGAGCCCTCGGATTATCCGGATTGGCGTACTGGTAGAGAAAGACCCACTCGGGGTGATCGGCCGCGAGTCGTTGGGCCATACGCACGGCTCCATTGGACCCCTCTGAACCAGGAGAGTCGATAATCTCGGCTCCCCAGGCCTCCAGCAGTTGGCGCCGTTCAGCCGACACATTGGTGGGCAACACCACCTTCAGGTGGTAGCCACGCATACGACAGACCATCGCCAGAGCGATTCCGGTGTTCCCCGACGAGGGCTCAATGAGGACCTGGTCCGGCTTGCCCGGAATGAGTCGACCGTCGCGTTCAGCACCTTCAACGAGCGAGAGGGCCACGCGATCTTTCACCGACCCCGCGGGGTTACGCCCTTCGAGCTTGGCGAGGATGGTGACGTTCGGTTTCGGCGAGAGGGCCGAAATATCAACGATCGGCGTATTTCCGACCAAGTCGAGTACCGACGCGAAGCGGGCCACTAGTGGCAGCCCCCGGCCACCGCCGGCAGGAGAGTAATTTCGTCGTCGTCCTTTACCGGTGCGTCCACGCCACCGATGTAGCGCACGTCGTCATCGTTCACGTACACGTTCAAGAAGCGGTGGAGTGATCCGTCCTCCGCTAACAGTTGACCGGTGACACTCGGGTACTGAGCGGTCACGTTCTTCAACACTTCCCCGATGGTCGCACCCTCCACCTCAAGAGTGGCCTGACCTCCCACGGCGGGACGGAGAACGGTCGGTATGCGCAACGTTGCGGACATGGGGCCTGCCTTTACTGGGGAGCGAAACTAATTCCTGACTTGCTGACTCAACTTTAACGGGAGGAGACCTCGGACGTGTCCCCACGGATCACCACGTCCTCCTCGCTAATGACGCCATCCACGATTCGGTAACTGCGCAGATCGGGCTCTATCGAGAGAAAGGACGTGAGAACGTAGTGCCACGAAGGATCGGGGGCTTGGGCCACGTCAGTCGGGCTGGGGTACGCGGGCGAGTGGGTGTGGGAGTGGAAGACCCCAAGAACGTCGACCCCCTCCTCGTCGGCTCGACGAAAGGTCCGAAGTAGCACTTTGGGGTCGATTTCGTACACACGAGTCGACTCGGCCACGTTGGAGCTCGCCACCACGTCACTCACCACACCGTCGGGCGTACCGAGCAACAGCCCGCACCCTTCGTTCGGTAGCGCTCGGATGCACGTCGCGATGAGAGAGTCTCGCTGTTCGCGCGTGAGAATCAACACGTCGCCACGTTACCGATAATGCTCGCGCCGGGCTCACTACGCTGGCGGAGTGGCTCGGGCTAAACAGATGCAGGCGCGACGCGCCGCCGACAAGGCCGCGTCGGGGGGCGACCGGGTGGTCGCCACGAATCGACGCGCTCGCCACGACTACGACATTCTCGACACCCTGGAGTGCGGTGTCGTGCTGAGTGGGTCCGAGGTCAAGTCCCTGCGGGAGGGCCGGGCCCAAATCGCTGAAGCGTACGCTCGAGTCGACGGTGGAGAACTCTGGCTTTTTCAGTGCCACATTCCGCCGTGGGCCTTCGCTCACGGTGTGGGAGCCCACGACCCGGACCGCAAGCGCAAACTCCTCATACACAAACACGAACTCGAACGCTGGCACCACCGGGCCACCACCCAGCAACTCACCCTTATTCCGCTCTCCTTTTACTTCCGAGACGGGCGCGCCAAGGTGGAGTTAGGTCTCGCCAAGGGACGTCGGCTCCACGATCGTCGCGAGGCCATCAAGGCGAGAGACGCCGAACGCGACATCGCCCGCACGGTTCGCAGTAGGGAGAAGTTCGGCTGAGGAAGCCAAGGGGGGTCGTGACCGGTAGGCTGTCCCTACGTTCAACGGGAACGTACATCCAGGGGGTGATTGGTTTCGACATTGGCCGTCGAAGTGGGAGAAGCGAGCCGTGGTCTCCGAAGCCACGTAAAAGAGTCGGAAACAAAAAAATAAACGCCAAGCCTCAGCTTGTGCTTGCTGCTTAGTCAGCAACGGTCCTCCGTGCCCAGCCCTACGGTGCGGTCGGGAACGTCATTCAGTAGGGCTCACCACCGCGCCTTCTAGCGTCGCGAGCGGGACACTTTAGTTAGATACGGGTAGCCATCGGCGTGAACGGCGGACGCGACCCCGACAACCTTCCGTTCACTGCGCTCGGAGAAGGACCAGGGAGATGCCGATGGACCGGGGTTCGATTCCCCGCACCTCCACCACCCAGTTCGGCTTTTATACCGGACTGTGGTGCGCAACCTTCTTCATTGATGGTGCGCATCCAACCGGCCAGCCGAACACCCGACTCGCCTAATAAAGAGCCCTACATGGCACTGGCCTCGGGTCCGGCGAGAGAGTTCGTCGCTCTCTGATCGCGCACCAGGCGTCCGGTCTTGAAGCCGAACTGGCTCCACCAATTATGACCTGTGCGAATCCGACGGTTCTGGTCGTCGGATCGTCGGATCACCGGAGACACTACGCCTGCTTCGACGTCGCACCGAAGCCAAGCACTATGACCGCCTAGATGTTCGTCTCAGCATCTCGGTAGTCAAAGACAGGAACAGTGAGCCCGTGCCGTCCCAATGTTGTCCAGTGTCGGTTTCCTGTTAGGACCGGACGCTCTCTCTCCGTGGCATAACCAAGGCAGATCAGATCACCAAGCGAGAGCGTCTTGGCGGGACCATTGCCCGAACGTTCCTGGGCGGCGGTGCTCTTGGCGTCGATGTTCTTCAACTCGACAAACCGCCGCACTGTGGGTAGACCAACGTCAACGATGGTCAGACCCGTAGTCACCAACGCATTCTCGATGACGGACTGCTTGACGGTGGAAGTCCGGCCGAGCTTGTACAGCACCTCGCCGAAGTTGACCGAGGTGACTTCAGCCCTCTTCAAAACGGGAACATACCTCTCTACATCCTTCGATCGACGTATGACGTCGATCAGGAACTAAGCGTCGAGCTCCACCAACCCGGCAGGAATCTTCCGTCGCGTGGCCACTGGCTATTGAAGGCTGGTATCGAGGCGACGCTCCTCGATAAGTTCCATGGCCAGATCCGCGGTGTCGTGGTTCCGCTCCATCTCCGCCGCCACCGACGTCTGGAGATCCCGTAGCTGCGCCAGTGGAACCTCAAGGACGACGCGCCCCGGTCCATCTACGCGGGCGACCAGCTCGACCTCCCCGTCGCCAATTTCAGCCTCTTCCAGTAGGGCCGCCGGTAGCGTAGGTCGTCTCCGACTGTCGAGACGCACTCGGTAAGAGGCAACATGGTTGGAGATAGGAAGACCACTCATGACTCCCACTGTGCTAGAAAGCGTGGGTAACGCACACATCTACCCACGAAAACTCGCCGATCCCATCGCATTTCTGCCGTCAGCCGCGTGGCAGCGCCCGATTCCCAGCGCGATCAGCGGCAACGACATTCCACTGGTCCCCGCCATGCGCCACACTGCCTTCTCGACCGCCCACCACCTGCGTTCGTCATTGTCCGGATTCAGACGAACTACCAGGTCCGCGAATCTGAGCTCTTCGCGCCCATCCACCAGTTCCGGAAGCACCACCAGGATCTCGTCGTGCACCGTCCAACGTGACGAACCTGGGCGAACGCCAATCTGGAACACTTCGGGACGAACCAGCCACCTTTTCGTCTGGGGTGCTAGCACATCCGGCACAGGCCGTAGTCAACGTCGTGAGATTCGTCACAGACTTCGTCGCCCTGAATCATTGACTGGCCTCCATCGTCGCGAACCTAGTTGATGATCCCCGCCTCAGGATCCGCGCACCCGATGAAGAAGAGCATCTGTCCGCCGTCGAAGGGGAACTGTGCACGGTGCCCCCATCAGGACAGCAAGGACTTGCTACGCCCTCGGTGAGGTACCGCCACCCCGCTTGGGCCGTGCGATGTCGGTGGAATCTCCTCGAACTCGACGAGTAGCGAACCTCTGAATCTCGTGTTCGATTCCGCGGAGGGCGAAGACACACGGGAGTGCGGTCAGTCCCCCACTACCTCCGACTCCCGCTATCTCGGGCCCGAGGGCGAGAGAGAGGAGCCCAATCAAAACTCCACACCCGGTGAGATCGATCGCGGTGTGTCGAAGGCGCGAAGGATTGGTCATACCGGCGAAACTGGCGGCAAACCACGCGAACTCTACGAGGTCCGCGTGGGGTCCAAAGAGACCTGGTGCACTCCACACCACGGCGCAGAGTCCGAGTGAACAGAGAGACGATCCCATCACTGCGCCGCCACGTCGCCGCACGCTGAGCCACCACGTCGCGAGAGCCCCCATGACTCCGATCAGAGCGAGAGCGAGACCTCTACTGAAGGAGGGAACGTCGTGAACTCGAACGCCCGGGCCGGCCTGATGTAGCCACGAGGCAACGAGTCGTACCGAGACGGTACTCAGTGCGGCGATACTCCCGATCTTCCCGCCCACGCCGACCCACGCGTCACGGCTCACTGACCACGCGACACCGAAGAGGAGAGCGGCTCCCACGAGCCACCCACTAGAGCGAAAGACGAGCGGAGAGGTGGCGCCGATGAACGCACCGCCGTAGATCACGGCGCCGTGGTAGTCCCGAGCCCCGGCCACCACTCGCGTCACGAGTGCTCCGAGTAGACCCACCGCACTCGCGGCGGCGACGCTCGACCAGTGAAGGTCGCGCAAGATCACCATCGTGGCGAGGGTTCCCGCCAACGCCAACAGGGGATCCTCCCAGCGGAGAGTTGCGAGGTGCCCGTCGTCGCGGGTGTGAAACATCCCGAGGCCGACGACGACACTCAGTCCGAAAATGGCCACACGTCCTCCGGCGCTCGGGACGAAGGAAAAGCTCACGGCGAACAGTACGAGAACGCCACCCCCGAGAGTGAGGAGATGGAGGGACTTCGCCAAATCCACACGACGCATCGAGCGAGTCTAGGAAGGCGCCGAGTCGCTACCGATCGACACCTCGACGTTCCCCGAGCGCAGAGTGTAAGTCGGCGTCGTCGCGTCGTTGACAACCGCCCGGGACGCATCCTTCGTGGCGCACCCCGGGCGGTTGGTTCGGCGAGTCGTACTGTCGAGGAAGTGTGGGATTAGCTCGCGACAATCCCCTCCGAGGCGACGGGGATGTTGAAGAGGGTTTCCACGGGGGTCAGTGATCCCTGGGCACCAATCTGGTAGACGTCGAGCGTGCCAGCTCCCCCGCTCTCCACGTAGAGAGTGGTTCCATCGGGCGACACCGTCGAGTCGGTAGTACCGGCGTGGGCGGTGGCGGCACTCGCCGCGACCAGTGTCGGGGCTCCCGACGCGGACTCGCTGAACGAACTCACCGAGGCGCTGCCCGCGTTATCGCCGAAGACGTAGCCGTTGGCCGAAGAGATCCAGCACAGAGCCTTCGCTCCATCGCTCACGGTGCCAATCGGCGTCAGCGAACCGTCGGCGTTAACCACGTAGGTGCTCACCGAACTCGTCGACGCCTCGGCGCTCACCAGGTGGCCCGCCGCGTCAAAGTTGAAGGCGAACGGAACGGCGTTGAGAGCTGGTGTCACCGTCGGGGAGGCACCCAGCTGGCCGTCGTCGCCAACGGAGAACACGTCGAAGGCGTTGGTCGACAACTTGGTGGTGACCACCAAGTGGCTTCCGTCGGGGGTGTAACCCACTTGGCCCGGAGCCCGCAGGAAGTTCGGGACCGGAGTGTTCGACAACCCGAGGGAGCGAACCTGGTTGCGCAGGGGGTGCAACCATCCGTCACGAACTCGAAATTCAGCGACCGAACCCGCCCCGCCGGCGTTCAACACGGCCACCAGATCACCGGAGGATGCGACCGAGTTGGGGAAGAGCCCCCCACTCGATAACTGCTGCTGGAGGTAGAGGTGCGTTCCGTCGACTCCAAAGACGCTGATGGTGTTACTCCCGGGGTTGACGGCGATCAATTCGCGCCCACCGTTCACGAGGGCCAAGCCCCCCTGGCTCGCCAGAGGATCTGCCACCGCACCCGCGGCCACTGCCCCGAGCCCCCCGGTGGCGTACGTACCAGCGAGAGCAACCGAACCGTCTGACGAACGGGCGTAACTCAACACGCTGTTCGACCCAGCGTTATCGGTGAGCACAAACAGAGCGTGCGCGTTGTCGCGGGGTGCATCCGCACCGGCGGCGAGACTCGTCGCGACGCCGACACCGACCACGAGGGACGCGGCGGCGAGGGATCGAAGTGATGTGGACAGTTTCATGAGGTTCTCCTCGGTTCGTGGCACAGTTGCCTCTCTGTAGTCCGCCCACCCACCAAAGCGTTACAGTCCGCTCGCTACCATGGTCTCGTGAGCGACCTCGACTTGGTGGATCGCCTCCTCGAGGGCGATGAGGCGGCCTTTAGGGACCTGGTGACGAGGTATCACCTCACCCTCGTTCGCGTCGCTCGCTACTACGTACGAAGCGCCGCCAGCGCTGAAGACGTCGTCCAGGACACCTGGATTGCCGTCCTGCGGGGCCTTAAGGATTTCGAGCGCCGCTCGTCGTTAAAGACGTGGATCCTGCGGATTCTCGTCAATCGCGCTCGCTCCTCGGGAGAACGCGAGCACCGCTCTCTTCCCGTCGACCTCACCGACGAGCGTGCCGTGGCGGCCTCTCGATTCGACGAACGTGGCGTGTGGTGCGATCCACCCATCCCCTTCACCGAGTCCGTCGACGATCGACTCGCTAACCAGCCGCTGCTCACTCTGGTGCGTCAGGCCATCGCTCGACTTCCCGAGCCCCACCAGGCGGTCGTGACCCTGCGCGATGTCGAAGGATTCTCCACCGCTGAAGTGGCGGAGCTGTTGGAGTTAAGCGAGGCTAACGTGAGGGTCATACTTCATCGAGGCCGTTCGCGCGTGCGCGCGGACGTCGAGGCGAACTGGGAGGTGCGTCCATCGTGATGTGGCGTCAACACCCGGTGGTGTGTCAAGAGGCCGTCGAACTCATGAGCGACTACATCGACGGGACCCTCTCGTCGAAAAACCGACGACGTTTGGAGAAGCATCTTGCCGTCTGTGGGCCCTGTCAGACCTACCTCGCCCAAATGCGCCTGACCATTGCGGCCAGCGGATCCATTGGGCCGGACGACATTGAGCCCACCGCCCTCGCGGATCTCGTCGACGTCTTTCGCCACTACCGCGGCGACGCCTCCCACGAGGAGTAGCGACCTCTCGCTTCACTTCATGTGAGCCAACGATCACATAATTCGACGTCGGGGTTGTCCGGGGTGCTAGGGTCAGGCTCACATAACCAACGGGAGCTCGGGAGAACCGGGCTGAGAGGGTGATTGACGCGACTTCGTCGCCGCCATCACCGACCGACGAACTTGTGCGGGTAATGCCGGCGTAAGGAGGAGTAATGAGTACCACCGACGACCTCTCGTCATTCACCATCGTCTCGGGGGACACCCACTCGGAGGTGGCGAAGACCCTGACCGAACCGGTGCCCCAGTCCCTCGGGGTCTACGACCAGTTTGGACTCTGGGGCAATCTCGGAGTCAGTTTGCTCGGTTTCACCGGCGCCATTTTCGTTCTCCAACCCAACGGATCGGGAACCCCCACCTTGTCCGTGGTGGCGGCCCTGGTGTCGATTCTTCTCGGTACCGTCCTCGGCTCTCTCGCCATCGCCGCCGCCGGCGTCGCCGGCGTGCGGACCGGCGCCCCGGCGATGGTGCTGCTTCGAGGGCTACTCGGAACCCGACTCTCCTACCTACCCACCATCATCAACGTCATTCAACTCTTCGGTTGGGGAATCTTCGAACTCGTCACCATCGCAACCGCCGCCCACGTGGTCGCCCCCTCACTTCCCCGCACCGCCTACGTCATCATCGCGGGAGTGGTGACGGGACTCTTGACCTTGCGACCCCTCGGCGCCATTCGGCTCCTCCGACGTGTCGCCACCCCCGCAGTGAGTGTTGTCTTGCTCTACCTGCTCGTCGAAATGCTCCGCCACCCCCTCCCCTCTCTCACCCGGGGCACCTGGAGCGGTTTTTGGGTGGCGACCGACACCGTGGTGGCGGCGGCTATCTCCTTCGCTCCACTAGCGGCCGACTACACTCGACACTCCCGATCGAGCGCCGTGTCCTTCTGGGGGGCCTTCGTGGGTTACGGGGTCACCCAAACCCTCTGCTACGTCATCGGACTCATCGCCCTCGTCACCGTCGCCAAATCTCCAAACGACATCTACGGCGCTTTCATCGCCGTTCCCCTCGGCTCGGTGGGTTTCGCGATTCTCGCCGCACGCGAATTAGACCAGTCGTTCGCCGACGTCTACTCCACGGTCGTCTCCACGCAAAACGTGCGGCCCCGTTGGGATCGTCGAGTGCTGGCCGTGATCGTGAGTGTGCTCACCACGGTGCTCGCCCTCGCCATCAACATCTCCGACTACGAGAACTTTCTGATTCTGCTCGGCTCGGTGTTCGTCCCTCTCACCGCCGTCTTCGTGGTGGACTTCTTTGTCGGCTCCCGGTTTCGGGTTCTCGCCCCCACCCCGACCCGGTGGTCGATGGTCGTCGCCTGGCTCGCCGGTTTCGTGATCTACCAACTCATTAATCCCGGCTACATCGGGTGGTGGGTCACCATGTGGACTCACGTCGCCACCGCGCTGCACTGGCACACCCAACCCTGGATGTCGGCGTCGCTCCTCTCGTTCCTCACATCGGGGATCGTGACCGCTCTCGTCGCCCCACTCAGCCGGCGCGCCACGTCACCTCGTTCGTGACCAGGATCGAACTCGGGTCCGTCGTTCACGGAATGACTCTGGACGACGCGGCGCCGGACTGGCCCGCGCTCACCTCGGAGGAACTCACCGCGGTGTTGAGTGATCTCCCCGGACTCGGGCGAGCCACTGCCCAAGTCTCGTGGCACTCACCTCGACCCATGTCCACGAGTGCGCGCGTACGAGTCGGGGACACGCACGTGTTCGTCAAACGTCACCACCACGCCGTCCGCGATGACGGTCGCCTCCGCCTCGAACACCGCTTCAGCGACTATCTGCGATCTCGCGGAGTGGAGACTCCGCGAGTTCATCGACGAGACGACGGAACGAGCGTGACTCGGCGCGGCGAGTACCTCTACGAGGTCTTCGACATTGCGAAGGGTGAGGACCGCTACGCCGACGTGGCGTCCTGGCTGCCCTACCACTCCCCGGTCGACGCCGGTCACGCCGGAGCGGCGCTCGCTCGATTCCACGAGGCTAGTGAGGGCTTCTTCGAGCCCGCAACTCCCTGGTCGGTACTGGTGGACTCGACCGACTTGTTGACGAGTGTCGATCCCTTCGAGACCTTGAGCGAACTCGTAAGTACGCGCCCGGGTCTCGCCCTCGGGTTGTCGGAGTTCTCCTACTTCGAGGACCTCGCCGCCATCCTCCTCGACCCTCTCTCTCGAGCGCGTGAGGCGACCATGGAAGAGCGCGCGCTCTGGACCCACGGCGACTGGCATCCGTCCAATCTGACATGGGATCAGACGGGCGAGGTGGCGAGCGTCATCGACCTCAGTCTCGCCAACCGGACCTTCGCCCTGCGCGACGTGGCCCTCGCCATCGAACGGGCCGTCGTCGACTGGCTCGACGCCGCCGGACGAGGCGAGACGAGTGTTGACGAGGACTCGCTTCGCGCCCTGCTCTCGGGCTACCACGCCCGGCGACCGCTTCGCGGGAGCGACCGCGAAGTACTGGCTACGCTGCTCCCGGTTGTGCACGTCGAGTTCGCGCTCTCCGAAGTTGAATACTTCGCCGCCGTCACGGGGTCGCTCACCAATCGTGATTTGGCCTACCGGAGTTACTTACTCGACCACGTCGAGTGGTTCGCCAGCGCCCGCGGTCGAGAACTCCTCGACATTGTTCTCAGAGGTGACTGGTAGGCGACGACTTACAGTGACTCTGTGGGACCCTATCTGTGGCTCGTACTGGTGGTCGCGGCGGTCAATCTCCTGCCGGCGTTCGCACCTCCCACCTGGACGATCCTGCTCTACGTTGAATGGAGCTACCACGTCAACGAGGTAACTCTCGTCGTCTTGGGTGTGCTGAGTGCCACCCTCGGACGGGGACTGCTCGCCATAGTGAGCCGACGACTACGCCTCCACCTTCCTCGCCGCTACGTCGCGAATGTCACCGCCGCGGGACAACGCCTGGTCGAACGTCGGGGCCGACTCTTCGCCACCTGGATTCTCTTTCTCATCGCTCCCATCTCCTCGTCGGCCCTCTTCGTCGCCGTCGGTGTAATGGGTACGGTGCGCCTTCGACCCGTTCTCATCGCCTTCGCTCTCGGGCGAATGGTTTCGTACTCGGTCTACGTCGCGGGGGCACACGCCGCAAAGTCGAGCTCCCTCGGCCCTCTCCTCACGTCCACTCTTCGCTCCCCCTGGGCCCTCGGACTCCAGGTGGTCCTCATTCTTCTCGTTGTTCTTCTCGGACTCAAGAACTGGTCCACGGGAGCGTCTCGCTAGTCCGAGGAGTGTTCGTCGCCGATCACTCCCAACGAGAGTGCCTCTCACCCAAAAACAGACTCGTGAAGTTCACTTTGGGAAGATTTCGAACGACTATTTCTTGATGAGAACGTCGGGCCCCACTCTTTAGAAGCCAGGCAGCGCACTAACTGCTCTACCGGCGTCCACCTGGAACTCCCACCGAATTGAAGGTGACGCGAAGATTCGGAATGTAATTCCACTCTTCATCGCACTTAACGGGTAGCTCGAAGAAAACGTCATGATGGATCCACGGCCACACCCGGTCGAAGCCCGGACGCCATATTTAAACTGAACACTGCCAGGTCCGGCACAACCCAAGTAGACGGAATACAAGTCTGGTCCTCGTGGACTAAATCGAAAGACTCGAGAGTTCCCGCGACCCACAATCCATTTGATGTAGACGTGCGCGGAGGCCGGCTGGCTTATCAGTACTTGTGCCTTGGTGGGTAACACGTAGACGTGTGACCTTGAAGGTGAAGCAGAGCTAGATACGCTTAAACCAGTAGCGACCAGTGCCGAAATGATCCCCTTCATCATGAGTGGCTCCTCTTACCTCTGAGGCCACGGAGGAGCGGGGCTCGTCGCCGCACCCGTAGATTCGAAGTTCGTCCCACCTGAACCTTGGAGTGGAAACTGCGCCGACGCCGATTGTTGTTGGGAGTATTGGCACCCGTAGAGAGTGTCCGTAACGTACGAGAGCATTCCCGTCACGTCTTCGTAGTCATCAATCTTTTGGATTATTCCCCAGTGGTACGGCAAAATAGTGACGGACGCCGAGGCAGTCGTCGAATCCGTCCAACTCCGAGTAGCGGAAGCCGCAATCGTGTCGCTGACTGTCGCGAAAATGGCGTCGACTTGAGCCGTCGCTGAGACCGTTGCAGTTAATGACCACGTAGTTGACTGAGATGTTGAGAGCGATACTGTTGCCGTCGTTGGGCCATTGTCGTAGTTCGTGGCCGGCGGCCCTTCTCCGTACGCCACTGTCTTCCATCCGTGGGCCACGAAGTTCCATCCCGTGGGAATTCCACAATAAACAACACCCGGTAGTGAACTTGCACCGGCCATCGAGATGGGCACTACCGCGCTAACGAGCACGCCCCCCCCCAGCGACGGCGAAGCGCAAC
>JAKBAZ010000023.1 GCA_021826255.1 Actinomycetes bacterium | reverse complement strand
CCTCGAATCGGAGGGCTTCACCGTGTCGCGCGGCGTCGCGGGACTCGAGACCGCGTTTCGAGCAACTATCGGCGACGGCCCGCTCCACCTGGTGTTGTGCTGCGAATACGACGCCCTGCCCGACGTTGGTCACGCCTGCGGGCACAACCTCATCGCGGCCTCGTCCGCGGGAGCCGGGTTAGTGCTGAAGGACTACGTCGACGAGGTCGGATTAACGGTCACGGTCCTCGGCACACCCTCGGAGGAGGGTGGCGGAGGCAAGATTGACCTCATTCGCGCCGACGAGTTCGACGGTGTCCACTTCGCGATGATGGTCCACCCCTGGCCCGAGGAACGCCTCGAAGCCCAGTGCCTGGCCGTCGACCACTTCGACGTGGTCTTCGAGGGTCGAGAAGCACACGCCTCGGCCGCTCCGTGGGAGGGGATCAACGCCCTCGACGCCCAGACCATTGCCCAGGTCGCCGTGGGGCTCCTGCGCCAACACCTACGACCCGGGGACCAGGTTCACTCCATCATTTCCCACGGAGGCGTCGCCGCGAACATCGTCCCCCAGCGCACCGTGGCTCGCTACATGGCCCGGTCGATCGACCTGGAACGACTCGACGCCCTGCGAGAGCGCCTCACTCATTGTTTCGAAGCGGCGGCGCTCGCCACGGGTGCCTCCCTGAGTCAGGTAGAAATCGGGAGTCGGTTCTCCCACATGGTCAGTCACCAGGGAATCCTCGCTCACTACCGGCGCGCCGCCGAGTCCCTCGGGCGACGTTTTGACGCCGACGATGAGGGACGACCACGACCCACTCTGTCGACCGATATGGCCAACGTGTCGCTCGTCGTACCCTCTATCCACCCGATGATCCGCCTCGAGACCAGGGGGGCGGTCAATCACCAGCCCGAGTTCACCGCGTCGTGTCTCGGCGACGACGCCGTTGCGACCCTGTGTGATGGCGCACTGGCTCTCGCTCAGACCGCGCTCGATGTCGCGCGCGATACGGCTCTTCGCTCCCAGCTACTTGGAGGTTCCTCATGATTCTCGAACACGCCTGGCTCCACGTTCACCCGGGAGACGCGGACGCCTACGTGGAGGCGGTCAGACAGGCCCGGCCAGTGATTGAACGCGCTCCGGGGTGTCACGGCATCGAACTGCGCCAGCAGATTGAAGATCCCGAGCGCTTCCTCCTACTCGTTCGCTGGGTTTCAGTGGAAGCTCACATGGCGTTTCGCGCCAGCGCCGACTTCGCCGAGTGGAGCAGACTGACTCACGCTCACTACAACCTCCCCGCGGAGGTGACCCACTTCGACGAGCCTCACCTCTCGTGAACCACTCCTGGGAACTCGAGCCCGACACTCGGTCCGCTCTCGAGGGGCCCGACGTGAGCAATCTCTGGGATGTTGAGGGCTCGCGGCGTCTCGAGCGCTTGCTCGCCGGAGCCTCCCTCGCCACCCGACGAGACGAACCAGTGGTGGCGTGGCGCGACATCCCCCTCGAACTCGAGGGACGAACCCTCACCGTTCGACTCTACGAGCCGCGTGGTGTTACCGGGCCCCGGGGCGCCGTTCTCTTCTTCCACGGAGGCGCCTTCGTCTTCGGTGATCTCGAGAGTGAGCACGACCGGTGCGTCTCGTGGTGTCGCGACAGTGGCGCCGTCGTTCTTTCGCTCGACTATCGCCTCGCTCCAGAACACCCGTTCCCCGCCGGAGTGCTCGACTGCCGGGCCGCCGCCGAGTGGATGCTAGAGAACGCCCTCGTATTGAACATCGACCCCTCGAGGTGGTGCGTCGCGGGAGCGAGTGCCGGGGGCGCCCTGGCCGCGGGACTCGCGCAGTGGGCTCGACACTCTCTTCCCACCCCACCCATCGCCCAGATTCTCCTCTACCCAGTTCTCGACGATCGCGCG
The DNA here is from genome assembly GCA_021826255.1 of Actinomycetes bacterium. Classification (GTDB taxonomy): domain Bacteria; phylum Actinomycetota; class Acidimicrobiia; order Acidimicrobiales; family RAAP-2; genus RAAP-2. The sequence goes on along the minus strand of JAKBAZ010000023.1, from coordinate 10,521 downwards.
CGCGAAGGTTCGGCTCGCACGTACGCCGAGGGGTTGAGTTGGGATGGTCGCCGGGGCGAGAAGATGTGGGAGATCTACCTCGGTCCAACACCGGCGAACGCTGACGCGGCTCCCGCGAGGGAACCCGACCTGCGTGGCCTTCCTCCCACCTACCTTCTCGTGTGCGAGCACGATCCCCTGCGAGACGAGGCCCTCGACTACGCCCGTCGACTGATCGAGGCGGGGGTCGGAGTCGAGATGCACCTCCTCGCGCGGGCCTACCACGCGGTCGACGTCATCGCCCCTGAGTCGCGCCTCTCTCACCTCGCCCTACGCGAGCAGGGTGACGTCGTTCGCTACTTCGTGGGCCAGCCGTCGACGGACTAGCGCACAGCTCAGTACTCTCCCCAGGCCCGCCGAAAGACGTCCGCCACGTCACCGATCGTCGCGCCGGCTCGATGAGCGTCGCGGAGGGGGTAGACCACGTTGGCCGATCCCCGAGCGGCTCGATCCAGGTCGTCGAGGACGACGCGGAGTTGCTCGGGATCTCGTCGACTCCGAAACTCCACCACGCGCTCCACTTGGCGACGCTCCTCGTCGGGGTCGTGGGGGAAGACCTCGGTGGGCCGCTCCGACTCCTCCACGAACTTATTGACCCCCACCACGACCCGCTCACCGCGTTCGATAGCGACAGCGGCGTCGTAGGCCGCGCGCTCAATCTCGCCCGAGATAAATCCCGACTCCGTCGCCGCCACCGCTCCCCCACGACTCTCAATGTCGTCCAGGTACCGTCGCGCGGCGCGTTCCATCTCGTTGGTTAGGTGCTCGACGTAGTAGGAGCCGGCGAGAGGGTCAACTGTCGCCGTGACGCCCGACTCGTAACCGATGATCTGTTGAGTCCGCAGGGCCAACTTGGCGGCGGCCTCGGTGGGCAGACCCAGGGCCTCGTCAAACCCGTTGGTGTGCAAACTTTGGGTGCCGCCGAGCACCGCAGAGAGGGCCTGCAAGGTCACCCGAGCCACGTTGGTGAGGGGTTGCTGCGCGGTGAGCGTCGAACCCGCCGTCTGAGTGTGAAAGCGCATCATCTGACTCTTCGGCTCATTCGATCCGAAGCGATCTCGAACAATGGTCGCCCAGAGACGCCGGGCGGCGCGGAATTTGGCGACCTCCTCAAAGAGGTTGTCGTGCGCGTTGAAGAAGAAGGACAGTCGTGGCGCCACGTGGTCGACCTCCAGGCCCGCCGAACGGGCCGCCTCGAGGTAGGCAATGGCGTTGGCCACGGTGAAGGCGAGCTCTTGGACCGCCGTCGAGCCCGCTTCACGAATGTGATAACCAGAGACGGAGATGGTGTTCCACTGGGGAACCTCGGCGGCGCAGTAGGCGAACGTGTCCACCACCAGACGCATCGAGGGGCGAGGGGGGTAGATGTAGGTCCCTCGGGCGACATACTCCTTCAGGATGTCGTTTTGAATCGTTCCTCGGATCTGCGCGCCACTGACCCCCCGCTCCTCCGCCACCAGTTGGTAAAGAACGAGAAGGGACGCGGCGGTGGCGTTGATCGTCATTGACGTCGACACCGACTCGAGGGGCAGCCCCTCGAGGAGACGACGCATGTCGTCGAGTGAGGAGATCGCGACCCCGACTCGGCCGACTTCGCCCAACGACCTCGGATGGTCCGAGTCGTAACCCATCTGAGTAGGCAAGTCGAAGGCGCAACTCAGCCCCGTCTGTCCAGCCGACAACAAGAAATGGAATCTCTCGTTCGTGGCGCTCGCACTACCGAAACCGGCGTACTGACGCATCGTCCAGAGGCGTTCACGGTACATCGACCGATGGATCCCTCGGGTGAAGGGGAAGGCCCCAGGTTCTCCGAGTTCCGCCGGTGCGGGAGAGGGGCCGTAGACGGCGTCTACGTCGGAGGCGGGTTCACGGGTGTCGTCGCTCACGGCCTCATGCTAGAACTCCACCCCCGACGACGGTCGGGACCCGATTAACTCGGGCCCCGACCGGATCGTCAATGGGCGGGTGCGATGGCGTGGGGCATGCAGAGATCGTCGTACTCGGCGATGATGATCTCGCCGGCGTTCTCACCACAGGCCGGGCAGTTGGGGTCCCGACGAACCTTAAAGTTCCGGAACGTCTGATCCATCGAGTCGTAGGTCAACAGACGACCCACGAGAGGATCACCCAACCCGAGAATGAGTTTGATCGCTTCGAGGGCCTGGATAGAACCGATGATGCCCGGCAGCACACCGAGAACTCCGGCCTCGGCGCAACTCGGCGCGAGCTCCGCGGGTGGCGGTTCGGGAATCATGCAGCGATAGCAGGGGCCCTCGTAGGGGGCGAAGACCGTCGCTTGGCCCTCAAAACGGAAGATGGAGCCGTGAACCACCGGAATCTTCTTCAACAGAGCGGCGTCGTTCACGAGGTAGCGGGTCGGGAAGTTGTCCGTACCGTCGACGATGACGTCGTAACCATCGATGATGTCGAGAATGTTGTCGGCGCCCAGTCGGGTGTCGTACATATTGACCACGAGGTCGGGGTTCAGCGCGGTGAGAGTCATCTTGGCGCTCTCCACCTTGCGCAGGCCCACCCGGTCGAGGTTGTGGAGAATCTGACGCTGAATGTTGGACGCGTCCACCACGTCCATGTCGATGATGCCCAAGGTGCCCACCCCCGCAGCCGCGAGGTAGAGCGCGGCGGGTGAACCCAGTCCGCCCGCGCCCAGGAGCAGAACCTTCGCGTCCATCAACTTCAACTGCCCCTTCTCTCCCACTTCGGGCAAGAGGAGGTGGCGCTGGTAGCGATTGCGCTGATCGGCGCTGAGGGCTCGCGGCGTCGACCAGGGCAAGCCCTCGTCCTTCCACTTGTTGAACCCACCGATAACCGACACGACGTCGGTGTAGCCGAGGTCCTGCAGTGTCTTTGTCGCGAAGGCGCTTCGCACACCTCCGGCGCAGTAGACCGCGATGCGCTTGGACTTATCGGGTAGACGGCCCTCAACGTTGAACTCGAGGTGCCCGCGCGGAATGTGCGTGGCCCCCGGGACAGCGCCCTGCTCGTACTCGTCGGGTTCACGGACGTCCAAAATCTCGTAATCCGCAAGATGAGCGGCAACCTCGTGGGGGTCGATTTCACGAATCTCGGCCTTCGCGGCGTTGAGTAGTTCTCGGGGTGACGACATGAGACTCCTTCCGCGAGAAATCTTACTGGTTAGGTCAACAATTGAAAACGCTCCGTGCTAGACCGAGCCCATGGAGTACGCGCAGTTGTGGCGAGAGCGCCGAATGTGTCGACGTTTCACTGGTGAGACCGTCGACCTCGATCGGCTGTGCGTCCTCGCAGAGGAGTCACTTCGTGCTCCCACGGCGGGTAACTGTGCCGGCGTTCGAGCCACCGTACTCGGGACGTCGCGCGTCGAAGAGTTCATCCTCGCGGCCACTGACGCCGAGTGGCGAGACCGCTCGAGTCGCGTCGAGGGACTCGAGCGGGCCGGGGCGGTCGTGATTTTCTCATCTCGAGTCGAGGACTACCTGGCTCGATATCGCGAGCCGGACAAGGCCGACTCCGGCTTGGGGTGTGAAGAAAATTGGCCCGTTCCCTACTGGCACACCGACGCGGCGATGGCCGCCCTGGGTTTCGCCTTGCACTGTCAGAACGAGGGGTGGGGAGTGGCCCTCTGGGGGGCTTTTCGTCACCAGTCAGAGATCGCTACCATGGCCGAACTCGGCGATGACCTCGTCTTCGCCAGCCTCTTCGTCGGAGTGCCCGACGAGCACGACCGACGATCCTCATCGCTGAACCGGCAGAACCCTTCGAGATCCTCTCGAGTTCGGCGTATCGACTAGGCCGTCGCGCTGATGACCGACGCGGCGTCGGGTGCCTCGAACGTAAAGCCGGCGTCCAGAAGAACCAGGGGCCGGACCCGTTGCGAGGCGAGCACGGTCTCGTCAGCCATTTGGGAGCCGAGGGTGAGGCGCAACACGGCTTCGGGCACTCGGGCCAGAGTCGGTCGATGAAGGTGTCGTCCTAGTAGCCGGGTGAACTCCGCGTTCGTGCACGCCTCCGGTGCCACCAGGTTGACCGGACCCTCCACCGAGTGTGAGAGGAGAAAACGCAGTGCGCGCACCTGATCGCGCAGCGTGATGAGCGACATCCACTGTCGACCCGACCCGAGTCGTCCCCCTACCCCGGCGCGAAAGAGTGGCCGCACTCGAGCGAGCAGTCCGCCGGAGCGATCGAGCACGAGCCCCGTTCGGATCAGACTCACCGTCGTACCCTCACCGCCCAGGGTGAGCGCGGCACTCTCCCACTGCTGACAGACCGAGGCCAGAAAGTCGCTGCCGGGCGACGACGTCTCGTCGAGGACTTCGTCGGCTCGTTGACCGTAGACCCCCACCGCCGAGGCGTTGAGAACTCTCTGCACGCCTCCGACTGCCGCTCTCACGTTCGCCAGTGCGCGGGTGGTGTCGAGGCGTGACGTGAGAATAAGTTCGCGGCGTTCAGCACTCCAGCGACGATCGGCAACTCCCGCACCCGCCAGATTGACCATGGCGTCGAACCCACCACTTCTCTGCAGTGCCGCCTCGTCGAGGTCTCCCGTCGCGGGATTCCATCGCACCGCGTCGGGACCGAGCTCGGCACCGGGACGTACTAAACGTACGACCGTGTCGCCGGACTCTCTCAGCGACTGGACGAGAGCGGAACCAATAAATCCGCTCGAGCCCGCGACGATCACCCTCACGAGGGTGTTCCTTGCGAGGCCACGCTCTCGAGATAACGCACGAGTGCCCGAGCACCAAACGCGGTCCCCCCCTTCGTGACGTAACCCCTCGTCTGTTCGCTCCGTCCGGGTCCCGCGATGTCGAGGTGAGCCCAGGGTCGAGAGCCAACAAAGTGGCGCAGGAAGAGGGCCGCGGTAATCGAGCCGGCCCCACCACCCTTAGCGATATTGCGCAAGTCAGCGACGTCGGACTCGAGGTGACGCTCGTACGAGTCGACGAGTGGCAGTTGCCAGAGCGGCTCACCGGCCAGGGCGGCGGCCTCGGTGAGGGCGCGAGCGAGGTCGTCGGAGGTTGCGTAGAGAGCCCCGACTTCGTCTCCTAGGGCGACGCGCTGCGCACCCGTGAGAGTGGCGACGTCGATGATCACGTCCGGATTCGCCTCCACCGCCAAACTCAACGCGTCGGCGAGAATCACTCGGCCCTCCGCGTCGGTGTTGAGGATCTCGATGGTCGTGCCGTTTCTGGCGGTGACCACGTCGCCCGGTTTGGTCGCTCGGTCCCCCGTCAGATTCTCGGTCAGAGCCGCGATGGCCGTGACACGAAGCGGGATCCGCAATCTCGCGACCGCTGAGAGTGTCGCCATCACGATGGCCGCACCCGACATATCGGTCTTCATCGCCATCATCGACTCCGCGGGCTTCAGCGACAGTCCGCCGGAGTCGAACGTGACACCCTTACCCACGAGAACAACGTGCGAGGTCGCGTCTGCCGGTCGGTAGCGCGCGTAGACCAATCGAGTGGGCTCGGCTGACCCGGCACCCACCGCCAGAAGCCCGCCGAGTCCCTCCTCACGAATCGTCGACTCCGTCCAAATCTCGACGCCGGTATCGGGGTCGCTTCCGAGGCGCTGCGCGAATTTTTTCGCCAACTCTTTGGGCGTCGCGTGTCCGGCGGGTGTGTCGATCAACCGCTTCGCCCAGTTGATCGTCTCGGCAACCACGTTGGCCCGCTGTACTCCTCGAGTGACCGCGTCGTGGTCGGCGACGCTGGGCAGAGGTTGCCCCACGGGAGCCACGAGGCACTCACCCCACGGGTCGAGGCGCTTGTACTCGTAGGCGGCGAGGAGTACCCCGGTCACCACGGCCTCCGCCGCCTGAGACAGTTCAGCGACACCGTCGGTGGGCATGAGAACGCCCAGATCGCCCCCGGCGAGCCGAGATCGACTCACCAGGCTCGCCCCCACCGTTCGCCACGCCTCGGGCGTAGCCTCAGCTGCACCCACACTCACGAGGAGTACCAGGGGGCCACTCGAGGTCGCTAGAGCGCTCACCGAACCGGGGCTCGCCGTCAGGCCGCGCTGACGACACCACTCGGCGCTCCACGTCAGTGGTAGGTCGATGTCGCCGACACGTTCGGGTAGAGAGGGGGAACGTACGGCGCCGGTGTCGTCCACCGTCACCGGTACGGCGACGACCGACGCAGAAAGGGCCTCCGCCAGTGACACGACTCGAGCAGTATTCACGATGACTCCTGGGTTGTTACGGTACGAACGGGACGATGCTGATCACCTTCGGCCACTCGGGCCAGAGTCCAGATCAAATCGCTCAATCGGTTGAGATAGCCGACGACGTAGCCGCCGTCGACGTGACAGCGAACGGCGGCCCGCTCCGCTCGTCGCACCACCGTGCGAGCGACGTCGAGAGCCGCGGAGAGTTGGGTCTCACCCGGCACCACGAACTCCGTGGGCATCTCGACGAACGCGCTCCAATGGTCAATGGCGGCCTCGAGGGCGTCGACCATCGACGCGCCCACTCGAGTGCGTCCGTCGACAAGGCGCTCTCGAGCATCCGGCGCCGAGGCGACATCGGCCATGAGAATCCAGAGGTCTCGCTGGCACGAGATGATCTGTTGGGCTAGTTCCCCCTCCGCCAAGCTGCGCGCCCACCCCAGTGCCGCTTGGGCTTCGTCGACGCACCCATTGGCCTCGATCTGAAGAGAGTCCTTCTCCGTTCGCCCCCCAAAGAGCAGGCCCGTCGTACCGTCGTCTCCTCGTCTGGTGTAGATCTTCACCCGGCTAAGCGTAGTGAGTAAGGTCCTCCCGGTAGCCTGTCTAAGCGATGACGCCACTTGCGCCCCCGTCGGGCACCGACTTCTCCTCTACCGACCCTTACTTACGGGCGCTCGCCGACCGGGTGTTGATCTACGACGGAGCCATGGGAACGAACCTTCAGTTGCAAGGTCTTGTCGCGGACGACTTCGGTGGACCCTCGTTGGAGGGTTGCAACGAGATCCTGGTGGTCACGAAGCCCTCCGCCATCGAAGCGGTACACCGCTCCTTTCTCGATGTCGGAGTGGACGTCATCGAAACCGACTCTTTCGGATCCTTCTCCGTCGTTCTCAATGAGTACGGAATCGCGGACCGCGCCGTGGAGTTGGCGCACCACTCGGCGACTCTGGCGCGCCGAGTAGCCGACGAGTACTCCACGCCCGGACAACCACGATTCGTGGCCGGCTCGATCGGCCCGGGCACCAAATTCCCGACCCTGGGTCAGATCAGTTACGACGAGTTGAGCGCCAGTTACGAGGAGATGGCCCTGGGGCTGCTCGAGGGTGGCGTCGACGTGTTGCTCGTCGAGACCATGTTTGACCTCCTCTCGGGTAAGGCGGCCATCAACGCGTGCAAGCGGGCCATGGAACGACACGGGCGACGAGTGCCCATTCAGGCCCAGGTCACTATCGAACTCACGGGGCGTATGCTTCCCGGCACCGAAATCTCGGCCGCCATCACGTCTCTCAGCACCCTCGGAGTTGACGCTCTCGGAATCAACTGCGCGACGGGTCCCGTCGAGATGTACGAACCCTTACGCACGCTGTCCGAGACATCGCCGATTCCCGTCACGGTTCTCCCGAACGCGGGCCTACCGAGCGTGGTGGACGGGAAGATGCACTACGACCTCGGTCCTGAGGCCCTCGCTGAACACCTCTCGCACTTCGTCACGGACTACGGGGTGTCCGTCGTCGGTGGCTGTTGCGGCACGACGCCCGAGCACCTCGCGGCGGTGGTGGCTGCGGTGCGCCCGTTGTCGCGGGCGTCTCGAGCACCGGTGGTCGAACCCGCCGTCGCGTCCATCTACTCCGTGACTCCCTATCAACAGGAGCGATCCGTCCTCCTGGTGGGCGAACGAACCAACGCCAACGGCTCGAAGAAGTTTCGTGAGGCGATGTTGGCGGGGGACTGGGATACCTGTGTCGCTATTGGACGAGCCCAAATCGCCGAAGGCGCCCACGTCCTCGACGTCTGCGTCGACTACACCGGGGCCGACGGCGTGTCGGACATGAATGAAGTGATGTCGAGATTGGCGACGCAGTCGTCAGTCCCCATCATGGTCGATACGACGGAGGCGCCCGTGGCGCGAGCCGCTCTCACGTGGCTCGGTGGAAAGGCCATACTCAACTCCGTCAACCTCGAAGAGGGGGACGCGCCCGGCACGCGCCTCGACTCCTTCCTCTCCCTCGCCGCCGAATTCGGTGCGGGGGTTGTCGCGACGTGCATCGACGAAGAGGGGCAGGCTCGTGACGCCGACTGGAAGGTTCGGGCGGCTCGCGCCATCACCGAGATCGCCGTCTCGCGCTACGGCCTCGATCCGAACGACATCTTCATCGACCCTCTCGCCCTTCCACTGTCCACGGGAATGGAGGAGTCGCGCCGAGACGGACTGGAGACTATCGAGGCGATTCGAAGAATAAAGTCCGAACTGCCCGGAGTACGCACCATCCTCGGTCTCTCCAACATCTCCTTTGGTCTCAACCCTGCCGCGCGCCAAGTCCTGAATTCGGTGTACTTACACGAGTGCGCCGAGGCAGGGCTCGACGCGGCTATCGTCCACGCCTCGAAGATCCTGCCTCTCGCCAAGGTCGACGAGCGGGCCCGAGAACTCTGTCTCGACCTCATCTACAACCGACGAACCGAGACTTACGACCCGCTCGCCGAACTGCTCGTCCACTTCGAGGGTGCCACGACCGCTCAAGTCGGCGGCCCGGCCCTCGATGAACTCGGTCTGGAGGAACGCCTCCGTCGCCGAATTATTGACGGCGTACGAGTCGGTCTCGACGCCGATCTCGACCTGGCCATGAGCGAGGGTCACGCTCCTCTCGACATCGTCAACGACATTCTGCTCGACGGCATGCGCGAAGTAGGCGCCCTCTTCGCCAGTGGTGAGATGCAACTGCCTTTCGTGCTCCAGAGCGCGGAGACCATGAAGGCTGCCGTGGCTCACCTCGAACCCCACATGGAACGTAGCGACCAGGGGGGACGAGGAACCGTCGTACTGGCCACCGTCAAGGGTGACGTCCACGACATTGGAAAGAACCTGGTCGACATCATCTTGACCAACAACGGGTACCACGTGGTCAATCTTGGAATCAAGGTCGGAATCAACGAGATGATCCAAGCCGTTGAGGAGCATCGAGCCGACGCCCTCGGAATGAGCGGGCTTCTCGTGAAGTCCACGCTGATCATGCGCGAGAACCTCGAGTTGATGAACGAGCGGGGTCTCCACGACGTTCCGGTGCTGCTCGGAGGGGCGGCGCTCACGCGCACCTACGTTGAGCGAGACCTTCGCTCGGTGTACCAGGGTCGAGTCTTTTACGGTAAAGACGCCTTCGAGGGACTCGCCGTGCTCGACCGACTCGGCGACATTCGTCGAGGCGTCGAGCAGGACGATGGGTTCGGTCGAGAGATCTCCACCTCGAAGGTGCAACGTCGTTTTCGCGAAGAACCCCGCGAGGTCGAAGGACTCCCCGCGAGAGCACCGTCCGTTCCGTTCGACACCGAACTGTTCGATCCGCCCTTTCTCGGTTCGCGCGTGGCGAAGGGGATACCCCTCGACGAGATCGCCGAGTACCTCAACTTGACCGCGCTCTTTCGTAACCAGTGGGGTTACCGGCCAGAGTCCGGTGAGGATGACGCCGCCTTCAAGGAGCGGGTGAGTGAGGTGTTGCGTGAACAACTCGCTCTCGCCAAGGCCGAGGACCTCCTCGTGCCTCAAGTCGTCTGGGGGCACTTTCCCGTCGCCGCCGAGGGAAACGACCTCGTGGTCTATACCGACGACTCGCGTACGCAGGAGCGAACACGATTCCACTTCCCGCGCCAGAGCGTCGACCCCTACCTCTGCATTGCCGACTTCTTTCGCCCCGCCGAGAGCCCCGATAAGGACTACGCCAGTTTCATGCTGGTCACGATGGGCGATCGAGTCTCGGTGCGAACACGGGAACTCTTCGAGGCGAACCATTACCGCGACTACCTTCACCTGCACGGCCTCGGAGTAGAGATGGCCGAAGCGCTCGCGGAATTGTGGCACCGCCGGATTAGAGAAGAGCGGGGCTTTGGCAACGAGGATGGGCCGACGCTCTTCGGCCTCTTTCGCCAGCAGTACCGTGGGGGTCGCTACTCGTGGGGCTACCCCGCATGTCCCGATCTTCGAGATAATCAGACCGTGGCCGAACTACTCGGCGCCGACCGCATCGGAGTCGTGGTCTCCGAAGGCTTCCAACTACATCCCGAACAGACCACCGACGCCATCATCTGCCACCACCCGATGGCGAAGTACTTCGTCGCCTAGCACCGGTTCAGCTCACCTCGTCGAGTAGGCGCCGCTCGCTCTGCGAGCTCAACCCCGCTCGCCTCTCACGCCACACACCTCTCGCGACCTCGTCGTCGAGGACGTCCCTGGTCGACTCCGCCATACGACGCACGTCCAGGCCGGCATCCCACGCGGCGGACGCGTCGCGGCGTCCGAACCCGTCGAGATCTCCCCCA
>JAKBAZ010000022.1 GCA_021826255.1 Actinomycetes bacterium | reverse complement strand
TGGCGAATACAGCTCTCGTCAATAAGGTTCTGGTCGCTCGACCGCGTTACATTCCCCAATCGTCTCGAATGTACCGGGACCTGGTTGCCTCGCACGGGCAGATCAAGGCTTTCGGTATGGACTTGAACCTTAAGGTTTTCTCTCACCACGGTTCATTTTGGGCTCAACTCCCCTTCATTCTTTTCGTCGCCGCGGCCGTGGGTTTGCAGTACTTTCAGATGGCTCAGCTGAACAAGCGGAGCACGCGGGCGGGCCAGCCAATCCCAGCCCAGCAGCAAACCCTCCAGCGAGTCATGCCGGTGGCCTTCGCATACTTCTACATCGTGATTCCCGCAGCGGTGGTTCTCTACATGATTATCTCGACGGTGATCAGGATCATCACCCAAGACCTCATGTTTCGAGCCGGCCTCACAGACCCTCGAAAGAACGGAACCAAAGTCTCGGAGAAGGCGTTGCCCGCAACAGAGGCCCCTTCACCAAAGTCTCAACCTTCGTCAGGTAAAGGCACTCCCGCCAAGCCGAAGGTGTCGGACAATCGTTCGTCGAACAAGCGTAAGAGAAAGGATCGTTGAGGATGGATTGGGTAGAGACGACCGGGAAGTCAGTGGAGGAAGCCACTGATCGAGCCCTGGCACACCTCGGTATCCACCGAGACGACGCCGAAGTCGAGGTTCTCGAGGAGCCCAAAACAGGGTTATTCGGTCGAGTTCGGGGTGAGGCCCGAGTTCGGGCGCGGGTGCGTCCCGCAACGCCGCGTCCTAAGCGGTCTCGTCGCTCGGGTTCTCGTGAACGGGCGCCTGAAAAGGAGCGTCCGGCGAACAAGCCGAAGTCCGGAGGGAAGGCGAAGGAGTCTAAAAAGTCTCCGAAAGACTCGGACAAGGTTGTGAAGGCAGAGGGTGAACCAACGTCTCGCCCGCCAAAGAGTGGTGGAAAAAAGGACCACGGAACGAAGCAGAAGAACTCCCACAGCGAGCCTGGGGACGTGAAAAAGAATGAAGTGAAGGAGTCGACGGTGTCGGACAGTATTCCCCTCAGCGAACAGGGCGACATCGCCAAAAGGTTCCTTGACGGATTCATCGAGTCCCTCGGACTCGACGCAACGTCAACGGTCAATATTATTGACGATGAAACAGTAGAAATTTCGGTGGACGCGACCCCTCCGACGCAACTTGGTCTTCTCGTGGGACCGCGAGGCGTAACTCTCCAGGCCCTACAAGAAGTGACCAGAACGTATGTTCAGTCCAAGGTTGAGGGACGTACTGACCGAATTCTCGTTGACGTGGCGAAGTACCGCGAGCGACGAGTAGCTGCTCTTGGACGTTTCGCGAGCCAGGTGGCGCAGGAGGTGCTCGAATCGGGCGAGGAGCGAGCGCTCGAGCCCATGTCGCCAGCTGACCGTAAGGCGGTTCACGACTCACTGTCTGGCCGTGAGGGCATTGTGACACGTTCAGAGGGTGAAGAACCCCGTCGGTTTGTGGTGATCGCTCCCGCTTGACCTAACCATGACGGAAAATTGGTTACCCCGCGCCCTTGAGGAATCAAGGGCGCGGGGTTTTTTAGGGCCCGGTCCCATAGAGCAGCACATTGAGCACGCCATGGGCTTTGTGTCTGCGTGGAGTCTCGTCGAAGCGTCTGCTCCGACAAGTGTTTTGGATCTCGGCAGTGGCGGGGGGGTTCCCGGGTTCATTCTCTCCACTATCTGGACGTGTCGAGTCGTCTTACTTGATTCGATGATTCGACGTACCACATTCCTTGAAGAAGCCGCCACCTGGGAGGGTTCTCCACCCTCTCTCGAAGTGGTCACTGGTCGGGCCGAAGAACTAGGGCGGGGGGTGGCGCTCCGTGAGAGCGTCGACTTGGTGGTGAGTCGATCTTTTGGTCCTCCTGCGGTTACGGCCGAGTGCGCGAGTGCGTTTGTTAAGCCCGGCGGTCTCCTTATTGTCTCCGAACCCCCCGGAGAAGAGTCTCAAGCACGGTGGCAGACGAACGGGCTACGTGAGTTGTCGTTGGAGTCCCTCGGGCGGCATCGATTTGGCGCAGCGTTTCAAATCTTGAGGAAGAGTGGACCACTGAACTCTACGTATCCCCGTCGAAATGGCATTCCCGCAAAGTCCCCCCTCTTTTAGTCAATCTCCTCGGGGTGTGCGAGGCTAATTCACCCGAAGGCCCCGAAATGAAGCACTACCTCGTGGTGTTTCACGTGAAACATCTTCATCACCCTTTTTCTTCACGCTGAGATTCCTCGATCACGCCACCTCTCTAGTGGTGCGTGACTTCTGTGGAGCGAAGAAATCCCTCGCTTCGCCTTCTGTCCCTGGTGGGACGCGAAAACTGTGGCCGAGAAGGAACCTTCTGGAAGAAGACGGTTGTTCGTACTTGTTGTAGTAGGTGTTTCACGTGAAACACCCGACTTATTTCATCAATGTCGAATGATGTCATGAGGTGGACGAACTTCGACGGAATGGCCCTGGGAGCATGGTTTCTAAGGTCCGAGAGGTAGATACGCGTGTGCGCTACAACGGCAGAAAGTCTAGGTTTCCCTGACGGGCTAGCCAAATACTGGTGTGTTCATGAGCCCATCCTGCGCAGCCTCGTGGAGGAGACTGTGTATCCCCGAGTGAGGGGCGATCATCCCTCGAGGTGGAGACGATGCATGATTCCTCCCTGCTTGATTTGGGTCTCTAATTACTTTGGGATCTCAGATTCTGGGTCTCTCGATTTCAACCACTGAATTCCGCGCTCCGCGATCGACTGATTTCGACTCCCCTTGGTCTGAAGTCGATGGATGACTACCGCGGCACGTGTGAAGGTACAAAGTCGCTCAAAGGACTTGGATAGCGGACGCAGCTCCCGATGTTTCACGTGAAACGTTGCTTCACGGGGTGAAAGAGGCGGCGAAGAGAGTCGATCCTCGGGGCGACGTGTTTCACGTGAAACCCCCATAGTTCACACGATGCACGCCAATACATCTCGTTGATTTCCACCAATTTCCTTTACCAACCCCTCGAATCTGAGTATTCTTTCTCACAGTGTTTCACGTGAAACATCGGAAACTCATCCATTGAGAGCGCGTCACTCGACGGCGTCATTGAATGGCTGGTAGTGGGAAGTGGGAAATGTCGGACACCCCGGGAATGAGAATCTTCGCGATCGCTAATCAGAAGGGCGGCGTTGGGAAAACTACTACCACGACGTCCCTTGGAGCGGCTCTCGCCGAGGCGGGTAAGAGGGTTCTGATCGTTGACCTGGATCCCCAGGGCAATGCCACGACGGGGCTTGGAGTGGATGGTCGACGATTTGAGAAGTCGGTATACGACGTTTTGCTCAACGATGTACCGATGGTCGACATTGTTGAACCAACGGGATTCCAGAATCTCTTCGTTGCACCAGCAACACTCGATCTAGCTGGAGTTGAGCAGGAACTTACGGCGGTCATCTCGCGAGAGTTGCGCCTCAAGCGCGCGTTGGCAAGTGTTGATGGAGATTTTGACTACGTCTTTATCGACTGTCCCCCCTCGCTGGGTCTCATTACCATTAACGCGTTCGCGGCGGCGACCGACATCATGGTTCCGGTTCAGACGGAGTTCTACGCCCTCGAAGGTCTTACCCAGTTGAGAAATATCATCACCTTGGTTCAGAAGAACCTCAATCCCACCCTGAGGATCACCAAAGTTGTACTTACGATGTACGACGCCCGCAACACGTTGTCCCAGGACGTCGCCATTGAGGTTCGACGACACTTTCCCGAGGAGTTGTGCAATACCAAGATTCCTCGTACCGTACGACTTGCCGAAGCCCCGTCGTTCGGACAACCCATTACCGTCTTCGACCCCACGTCAAAGGGTGCTCGAGCCTATCGACAGCTCGCTGAGGAGATTATGCATGGTTAGAAAGCCAGGTTTAGGTAAGGGACTTGGAGCCTTGATCCCCGAGAATGAAGAGAAGAAGGTGGAGGTTGTTCCAGAAGAGGTCGTTGCTGGACCTTTACGGTACATCGCGGTGTCGGCAATCTCTCCGAATCAGTTTCAACCCCGAAAGAGCTTCAATGATGAGAGCTTGCAGTCTCTCGCCTCGTCGGTCCGAGAGTTGGGTGTGCTTCAGCCCATCATTGTCCGCCCCTTAGAGGCGGAACCAGGGCGGTACGAACTCATCGCTGGAGAGCGCCGTTGGCGGGCTGCGGGAATGGCGGGATTGGAGACGGTCCCCGTACTCGTTCAAGACTCCGTCAATGATCGCCTATCACTCGAGCAGGCAGTGGTCGAGAACCTCCATCGAGTCGACCTCCATCCTCTTGAAGAGGCCGCCGCCTACCAACAGTTAATCGACGAGTTCGACCTCACTCACGAGCAGGTAGCTCAGCGGGTGGGGAAGAGTCGAGCCAATATCACCAATACCCTTCGACTCCTCCAACTCGGTGACGTCGCGCAGTCGGCACTGGTCAACAGCCAAATCTCGGCCGGTCACGCCCGCTCCTTACTCGCCCTCTCCGATCCCGAAGCCCAAGCCGCTATGGTTCAGCGAATTATCAAGGGGGAGATGTCCGTTCGGGCCACCGAAGAAGCGGTGAAGAGCGCCTTGGAGACGAAGAGTGAGGTGGTCGAGGACGTTGTACCGGATTCATCGAAGCCCCGGCTTCGACCTGTACCTGACGCGAGTGTCGCGGAGCTTGAGCATCTGCTGGAGGACTACCTCGATACCCGAGTTCACGTCGACCTGAAGGGCCGAAACGGTCGCATTATTGTCGACTTTGCCGACCTTGATGACCTCGAACGCCTCTATTTAGTGATCACTCAGCGTCGATAACCTTCAACCTTCAAGTTGAGCCTCTAGTTGAAGTTATCCCCAAGTTGTGGATGAACCTGTGTGTTTCACCTAATGTTCACCATACGTACCAGTGACGTTGGATGTTGATCAGGGAAAACAGTTAATCTCGCTAGTCCACAGTGTGGAAAAGGCTTGTCACGGAGCGACTTATTTCGTGGGCCACCGTGTCGCACACACCGGGAGCCAGACGACCGTATTCGATGTGAAGTGTTGTCATCCGGGTTTCACGTAACACCGGAAGGGCCATCCCCTGAATCTCGACGCGGAGGTTGACGTCACTGCTCGCCAGGTTCATCATGCAGGAACTCGCGAGGCGCTCGCCAGAGCGAGAGTGAGTCCGGTATCCCGCCCAGTAGTGCAGTTTCAATACTGCGAGGTCGCGCACTTCGTGCAGGACGATAACGGCCGACGCATCCAATGAGTTGGCGGTCGCGGCGAGCTCGGAGGCCGAGAGGTGGGGCGCCACGACGACGGATCCCGACAAGAGAGGGGGTAAAGCGTCGGCGAGACAACCCGTACCCCACACGACCAGGGGTCCTTGAGCGGTTCGCAAACGGTTGGCATCTCGAATGTCGCTGACGAGGGTGCTCGCCGGCGTGGTGGGGGTGACTCGAAGAAGTTCAAGCCAGGTGGCTCGATCCATCACCCCCGTCACGGCGCGTCCGCAGTTGTCTTGAAACTCCCGAAGCGCGGCGTCGAGAAGGGGTCCGAATACTCCGTCTATTCGGCCAGGGTCGAATCCGAGTCGGGACAGACGGTACTGTAGGTCAGCGACGTCGTCACCGCGTAAATAGTCTGTGGTCAGGTACAAGAGACGGTCGCCGAGGCGCCACCGGGCTTCGTCGAGGCGACACCACGTGTCCTCGTCCACAACTCCCGTAATGGGCAGACCTCGGGAGCGCTGGAAGGCCTCCACCGCGTTGGAGGTCTTCTCCGTAAATACGTCGCCCCGAATCCCCCCGAGAACCGGCTCAAGGGCACTCAAGCGATCGTGTAGTTCGACGACTCGCGGCCCACTCGAACCAGGGGACAGGAGGGTGGGCTCCAGACTCACTCTTTAGAGGTGCGAAATGATCTCTTGGAGGAGCGCGCCCTTGGGCTTAGCACCGACAAGTCGAGCGACAACTTCTCCGTCTTTGAACAGCAGAAGCGTCGGGATGCTCATTACCGAGAACTTGGTCGCGGTCGCGACGTTGGCGTCCACGTCCAGCTTGGCAATGGCGAGCTTGTCCTCGTGCTCACTGGCGATTTCTTCGAGGATGGGCGCGATCATCTTGCAAGGACCACACCACTCCGCCCAAAAGTCGACGAGCACTGGCTTCGAGGAACCGCCCACCGTCTCTTCGAACGTCGCGTCGGTCAGGGTTGAAATCGTCGCCATGATGTCCTTCCCCGAGGCCCGTGTTTGAGACCTCGCTGAACCACTGTAGCGAGGAGTTAGAACTCTTGTGCCTCGAGCCAACGCTCGGCGTCAATGGCGGCGACGCACCCTGAGCCGGCGGAGGTAATAGCTTGACGATAGACGTGGTCCTGCACGTCACCCGCGGCGAACAGTCCGTCGACGGCGGTGCGAGAGCCCGGTCCGGTGATGACGTAACCGTTGGGATCGAGTTCGACCCCAACGTCGTTCACGACCGCGGTGTTTGGAACGTGGCCAATCGCGACAAAGACTCCGGTGACGTCAAGAACGCGGTCCTCGCCGGTCACCGTATCGCGCAGGCGAAGTCCCGACACGGAGGACTCTCCGAGAACCTCGGTGACCTGGGAGTTCCAGGCGAAGCGAATCTTCTCGTGGGCGAGGGCACGATCTTGCATAATTTTCGACGCCCGAAGGGAGTCGCGCCGGTGAACGATCGTGACTGACGACGCGAACCGGGTCAAAAATAACGCCTCTTCCATCGCGGAGTCTCCACCACCGACCACCGCGATGTCCTGGCCGCGGAAGAAGAACCCGTCGCACGTGGCGCAGGTCGAGAGTCCGTGGCTGAGTAGACGATCCTCCCCCGGCACATTGAGCATGAGCGACCTAGCCCCCGTGGCGACAATAACGGCGTCGGCGCTGATGGACGGTTCGTCGTCGCCGCTCACCCAGGCCCTAAAAGGACGCGTCGTTACGTCGAGCTTGTGCACCTTCGAGATTCGTAAATCGGCGCCGAAGCGCTCCGCCTGGGCCCGCATCCGGGCCATCAATTCGGGTCCCGAGATGGCATCGGGGAATCCGGGAAAGTTCTCAATATCGGTGGTCAACATGAGCTGTCCGCCGGGTTGGTCGCTTGTCGAGGAGGGCTCGCCCTCAATCACAATCGGTGCCAATTGAGCCCGCGCGGCGTAAATCGCCGCCGTGAGTCCGGCCGGTCCGGATCCGATGATAAGTACTCGAGTGTGAGTCATTGTTTCCTTGCTTCTACGGGACGGCGCCGGCGCCAAATGACGAGCCCTAGGAGGAGGGAGAGTGCCCCCACCAGGCTGTCGGAGATCCACACGTGGCCCGCGAAGAAGTAGATCGTCGAGAATCGAACGAGCACGTTCACGAGAGCGATCATGACGACGACGGCCACGAGAGTGAGCACGAAGGCCACCGCCACAATCCGGCCAATCAGAAGTAACGGGCGGACAACCTTGTCGTAGACCGAATCAAGTGCCCGATCGAGGACAGCGAAGAGGGAGTCCACGGCGTCGTGTTGGGGGCGCTCTGCTTCCACCCCCACGACTGTAGTGGCCCTAGTGAGGCTCGCCTTCAAGCCACGCCACTCCGATGAGTCCCGGGCCGGCGTGAGTCCCAATAGTGGGTCCCACGGCCGCGCTGAAGAGCGGAACGTCCAAACTCTCAGCCTCGAGGCGGCTGCTGAGCTGAGAAGTCAGCGTGGAGCGAGCGTGAACGACGCAGAGGTAGTCCAGGGGCCGTCGAGCGCTGACCTCGTTCACGATTGCCGCCAGGGCTCGCGCTGGTGTTCGGTGACGACCCGCTTCACACACCACTCCCTCGCGAACACTGAGGAGGGGCTTAATGGACAGGATGCTTCCTACGAGGGCCCGAGCACTGCCGATTCGACCACCTTTCACTAAGTGCTCAAGTGAATCGAGCATCCCGATCACCCCCACACGACGACGAGCTGACTCGCCAAGGACCACGACCTCGTCGAGAGAGGCACCCTCTCGAGCGGCGTGCGCCATTCGCAGCGCGACTAACCCCTGACCCATCGTGGCGCTGAGGGAGTCGAGGACGCGCACGGGGGCCACGTCGCTTAACTCCTCGGCGGCGACCACAGCGGACTGGTAGCTAGCGGAGAGTCGACTAGACAGTGTCACGATGACGATGGAGTCATATCCCTCGTCGAGGCGACGGCGAACTTCATCGAGATACGCTCCCGGCGAGGGCGCGGCGGTACTGGGTAGTTGCGTGGACGTCGCGACCCTCGACCAGAAGTCATCCAGGCTCATCGTGACTCGGTCGAGATACTCCTCGTCTCCGAATCGAATACTCAGCGGAACGGTGGAGATTCCGGCCTCCCTAGCGAGTTCCGCTGGGAGGTCCGCTCCACTATCTACGACTATGCCGACGCGTTCCACGGGTCTCCTTAGTGACGTTCTAATCTCCCACGGAGACGGGACGCTTCGCACGACGTCGCCCAATATCGACCGAGAGAACGTAGGTGACGACTCCCGCCCCCGCCGCGACCAGGAGTCTCACGACGAGTAGGGCCCCCCGGTTCCACGACGGCCCGGCGTACACCGCGGCGACAACGACGGCCATGAGGAGGGTGGCGACGCTGGACCGGCGAACGTGGGGACTGACGACGGCGGAGCCGACGCGGACTCCTCGCCACCAGAGGGTGCCGAGCGTGAGTACTGCCGCCACCGCGTAGGCGACCGACACCGAGGCGGTGAGGCCGGCGAGCGACCGGCGTCCCCACCAGAGGGCCAGTACGACGTTGAGGGCGTTCTCAATGACGTACAGGATGAAGACGTCCCGGGCGTACTGCAGTGTCTGTAGCCCCCGAACGCAGAGTTGGAAGACGGTGAATCCGGGTAACCCGGCCGCGAGAATCGCGAGAACAGTACCGGCCGAGAGTGTGCTCGTGGCGTCGAGGTGGTGGAGGAGAACGGCGACGAGTGGTTGGGCGAGAACCACGAGGCCGGTAGCGGCGGGAAGAATGATCACGAGGGACTGACGGATCCCAGTGGCCAACTGTCGCGTGAAGGCGACGTCGTCATCGTGGGCGGCGTGTTCGGAGAGCCGCGGGGTGATGACGGACATTACCGACACGACGACCACGGCGAAGGGCATCTGCATAAAGGACCAGCCGTAGGTGTACGCGCTCACCGGTCCGGCGCCGCCGGTGGCGAAAGCGAGAGCTAGAACGACGTACAAGGAGGCCTGGTTGGTGATGACGACGAGGAAGGTCCAGCCGCCGAGGCGGGCCATCGCTCGTAACGCCGGATCACGAACGTCGAGCTGAATCCGCAGTCGTGAGAGCGAGGCCCGAGCGAGTGACGGGAGCATGACGAGAAACTGAATGAGTACGCCAGCGCTCGTTCCGGCCCCCAACCACGCCAGTTCCGAACCCGAACTCACTGAGGCGACGGTGGGGTGCGGATCGATCAAGTGAAACCAGACCAGGACCGCTACGGCCACGACGTTGTTCGCCACCGGTGACCACGCGGGCGAGCCGAATCGATACCGCACATTGAGAAGGGCACCCGCGAGCCCGATGATTCCGTAGAAAAAGACTTGCGGAATGAACCACCGGAGGAGTTGAACGGCAATGGTCTCTTGGTGGAGCAGAGCGAGTCGGGCGCTCGTCGACCCGGGCTGCTGGAGAAAGGTAAACCCCCGGATGATTTCTGGCGCGGCGAGCCAGGCGATCAGGGTGGCGACCCCCAAGACGATGAGCGCCGCGGTCACCATGCTCGAGATGGAACGCCACGCCCGTCGTTCCCCGTCTCGGGCGAGGCGCTCGATGGCCACCGGAATGAAGGTGGCGCTGAGAACACCCCCCGCTACGAGGTCGAAGAGCATGTTGGGAATGGTGTTAGCGAGGTTGAACGAGTCCGCGAGGGGAGTGAAGCCGAGGACCCACGCGAGGACGAGTACTCGAATCAGGCCAGTGAGGCGTGACGCGATGGTTCCGCCGGCGACGGAGGCGATTCGACGGCTCTGAGAAGCGCTCATCGAAGGTGTCGACCCTCGAGTCGACGTCGGTGGGTTCTAATCCACCAGAGGAACAACACGACGAGGGCGAGGGCCGTCAAGGCGTAGCCCACCCACGAGATTCCCGAGACGTGAACGGCCAGTGCGACGTGAGTTAATTCGAGACGATTGTCCGGAGTGGTGAGAACAATCTGGAGGATGAGGCTCGAACCGATGGCCTTCGACACGTTGATTCTCACGGCCGTCGTCGGGCGACTCAGGGTGATTGGTATTTGTGATCCGCCGGGGAAGCTGAGACGATCGGTGATGAGGTGAGCAATCACGGTGATGGGGTAGTGGAGAGACGAGAACACGGTGATGGGAAGAGACGTGCCCGATCCCGCCAAGGTCACCGTCGAGTTATCCACCGACACCCCCGTGAGTTGATGGTTCAAAGTGGCGAGTGCCGTGGTGAGCGTCGATTGTCGCACTGACGCACCTCCGAGTACTTCGGATCCAAGAACCATGGAACTCAGCGCGCTGGCTCGCTCTGGAGTGTTCACGGCTCCGAGAAAGGAGTGGGTTCGTTGGAGCAACGTCGAGAGCGTCGTGACGTTTCGACTACTCCAATCCGTCAACACCGGGGTCGCGAGCGACCGTTCGCTCGGTGCCCCATTTGATCCAACGAGAGAGGGCGAGAAGGAGGGGGCGAGAGTCGAGAGTGTCACGTAGGGATCACTCGCTAGTCCGTTAATGAGTTCGTTGAGAAAGACGGGGCTCAAGGTCCCGACGACAAGAGGAATGACGACGGTTCTGACCGCGGGATCATTGGGGGCCTCGAAGTGGAGGAAGTTGAGGGCCCCCTCGAGCAGCGCCGCTCGGGGGCCGGCCTGAAGCGAGGTGAGAGAGACGAGTGAGGCGAGGCTACTGTCCGTGGCGAGTCCAGTGGCTCCCGGCGCTCCGGCGAGGGAGAACGGTGCACCCCACGCGAGCGTGCTGGAGGGTGGGGGTGAGAGGGCGGTGTCGTCCAACACGACGTCGTGCGAACCGCTCGCCGATACCGCGGCTACAGACGCCGCACTTACTCCACCTTGTAAGAACACGGGTGCGTCGACGGATTGGCCAACGAGTTCTTGCAACAGCGTGCCGGCTAGGTCGACCTGTTGAGACACCTGAGCGGAGAAACCGTTGCGCGCGAGACCGGCGTAGTCGATTGTCGGCGGGGGGGCGGCGATGGCTCTATGGAGCGGGCTGTGAAGCGCTGCGCTGAGAGAACTGCGCCACTGGGCCGCTCCGGGAACGGAGACGGCGTCCGCGAGCGCCCGGTAGTCGAGGGCCAGTGTGACCGGCGAACTAGGGTGCGCCGTGAAGGCGGAGAAATCGCTCTCGGCGAGCGACGGACTGGTCCACGAACTCGGGTTGACGATACCGATGAGGTCGACGCGCAGGGGTTGGGTCACGGGTGTGCTGGTGACGGTCACGAGGGACCAGACAACATCGGATCCACCCTCACCCGAGAGTTGGATCTGAAGCGGGTAGACCCCGGAACACTGGGAAGCGAGGCAGGGGAGGTGCAACGAGACGGGGATGTTGGCGCACCGCGCGACGGGACCGTGAGCGCCCTGGGAGAGCACGCTGACGGTCAGAGCCGTCTGCTGTCCCGGTGTGCAGGTCAGGGGTATGAGTCCAGTGCTGGAGATGGGTGATCCGACCGCGGGTTGGGGAGTGCTCAGCGAGTCAATCTCGCTTCGAAACACCACGGAAGAGTAGAGACTGACGCGAATCGACGCGGTGCCCGGGTGGGACGCGACGATGCGGAACGTACCTTGGCCGTGATGGGCCAGGGTGACGTTCTCGTCCTGGTGCACGACCGTGAGGGCCACCCGCGAGGCGGCTGAAGCGAGGGGTCCGGGCCAGGCGACGAGGGCCAGAACGACGACACCGAGCACCCGCCACCAGGTCGGTCTCCGCTGGCGCATACGACCCCAGGCTACCCTTCGGACCCCGTCGTAACTCGCGACTAGCCTCGAGGAGCCGTGTCCGACTCAACTCTTCACCAGCTCTCACGAATCGCCGCCCTCGCGGCGCCCCTCTCGGAGGAGTTTTCGCGGGCGGGCTTCGAACTCTACGCCGTGGGCGGTTCCGTGAGAGACGCCCTCCTCGGTCTTCGCGAGGTTGAAGAAATCGACTTCACGACCAACGCCCGCCCCGACGACATCGAGCGGTTGATGGCGAAGGTGTGTGGCACCCTCTGGGTTCAAGGGCGAGAGTTCGGGACGATCGGTGGAGTCTTGCGGGCGAACGGCATTCGCGCTGAGGTCACCACGTTTCGTTCCGAAGAGTACGTCGATCACTCGCGAAAGCCCGCCGTGGAGTGGGGTGACTCACTTCGAGCCGATCTCAGTCGACGAGACTTCACCATCAACGCCATCGCTCTCGACGTGATCTCGATTCACGAGGGTCGAGAGGGCGTGCAAACTCTGTTCGATTTCTTCGGTGGGGTGAAAGACCTCATGGAG
>JAKBAZ010000021.1 GCA_021826255.1 Actinomycetes bacterium | reverse complement strand
GGGGTCAAAGAGTCGCTGACCCGCCGCGGCAAGTTCGACGTTCTCGCCGCGAGCGAGCCGGTCCACGGACACCTTGGAGCGAATCATGTCGATCAGGTGACGGCGCAACTGGTTACGCACGTTCCACAGGTCGAGGTCGGCGATGGCGTCGAGGTGGCTCCACACCGTCGGGTCACTGGAGCGACGCTCCCAGTCGGGTCCACAAAAACGTCCGAGCAGATCGCGCATGGGTGGAGCCATCCAGCTGGGCAAGTGGACACCGTTCGTGACGTGGGTGATCGGAACATCCTTCGGCTCGCGGTCGGCAAACAAGGGTCGCCACATCTCGCGGGCGACCTCCCCGTGGCGTTCCGAGACGGCGTTAGTCGAGCGCGACACCTTGATCGCCAGGGGGGAGAGTCCGAGCGGTTCGTGGGGGTCGCTGGAGTTCACCCGCGCCAATGCCGCCACTTCGTCGCGCGTAAAGCCCATCTGTTCGATCGTTCGACCGAGCACCGAAAAGAAGGTGGACGGTTCGTAGGTCTCGTTGCCCGCCGGTACCGGGGTGTGGGTGGTGAACACGAAGCGGTCACGTCCCTCGGTCACGAGTTGGGCGAGGTCGGGTCGACGCCCTCCGAGTTCCCGGGCGGTCATCGAGGCCACTTCGAGGGCGGCCAGAGCCGGGTGACCCTCGTTCATGTGGTAGAGAGCCGGCGAGATTCCCATCGCCTCGAGAGCTCTCACTCCACCCACTCCGAGCAACCCGTACTGGGCCAAGCGAATCTCGTGACTACCCTCGTAGAGCCGGGCCGTCGTCCAGCGTTCGAGCGCGGTGTTCTCGCGAAGTTCCGCGTCGAGAAGGTAGAGCACCGTGCGCCCCACGTTGACTCGCCACACCTGAGCCACGAGTTCATCGTCGCCCACCGGAATGGAAACGACGATGGGTTGGTTGTGAGCCCCGCGCACCCGCACGAGGGGCATCTGACCGGTGTTCATGACTTCCCAGAACTCGTGCTGCCAGCCCGAAAGATCCATGCGCTGGTGCAGGTAGCCGCGGCGATAGAGCAGGCCCACCCCGACCGTATCGAGGCCCTGATCCGAAGCTTCCTTCAGGTAGTCCCCGGCGAGAACACCGAGACCCCCCGAGTAGACCGGCAAGGAGGAGTGAATGGCGAACTCGGCGCACATGAAGGCCACCGGTCCGCTCGGTAAGACCCGCGACACCGGTCGGTCCAGTTCGGCGCGCATCCGCGTCGCGACGCGCTCGAGTAGTTCGAGAATCTCGCGGTCGGTCGCGGCTCTTAAGAGATCGCGTTCGGGCAGGTTGAGGAGAAATCGCACCGGATTGTGCCCGGCGAGTTCGAAGCGGTGAGCGTCGATGAGATGGAAGAGATCCTCGCCGCCCGGAGTCCAGGACCAGAGATAGTTAAAGGCGATCCAGGCCAGATCCTCGAGGGGTTCGGGGAGCCGACGGTGGAGTCGTTCCTCGGCTCGTCGTACGTCTCGGGCGCCATCGAATCGCTGTTGCATCCTTAGAACCTACAAGAACTCGTCGAGCGTCCCCGACGAGGGGAACATGTCACCCAGTCCGACGGCGCGCCCGATCGGCCCGAGCGCGTCGCGGCGAGCCGAGTCGAGGCCGTGCGAGACGAGAGCCATGAGGGCGCGTCTGAGAGCCGCCTCCCCCGAGGGCGACACGCAGCGCGGCGCGCAGGCGAGGGCCATGACCAGGGCGTCGTCGTCGCGAGTGCCCGGACGAGTCAGCAGTTCTGCGGCCAGGGCGTCGAGGGCTCCCTCGTAGTCGTGACTACCCGGTCCACGCAGCCAACCCGCCCCCACCCGGGCCACCACGTCGTGCCCGAGGTGGCCGAGATCGAACTCGCGAACCTCTCCAGAGATCTCCACTCGCGCACTTAGGCCGCGACTGGGAAGGGTTGACACCTCTCCCACGGCCCGCCACTCGCGCGTCGTTCGTAAGTCGCGTACCACGACGGATCCCTCGTCCCACTCCACGCTGAAATGACCCCGACGTCGGTGGGCGAAGACCCCGTGGACGCTCGACTCGGCGAGCGCACCGGCGGCGACGAGGGCCGCGTCGCCCCGTTCGGGCTCCACCGCCCCGCGCCAGAGTTCGCGGCCCTCGCGGCCCGTCAGAGCCGAGCGCACCGGGGCGAGTTGTTCAACGAAGTACTCGGTCAAGTCCTCCCCGGTCGCCGCGGCCAACATCTCGAGGGCCACCTGGGCGTAGCGTAGGACGATCGACGTCTCGATATCGGCCGGATCGGCGAAGAACCAGGCGCAACTAGTAAAGGCGTAGAGCACGTGGCGGTACGCCTCGAGAAGCTCGAGGGCCCGCACCACCTCGTCCGAGCTAGCCCCTGGCGCCCACTGACGTACGAAGTCCTCGGGGGAACGCTCACCGGCGAGAACTCGCCCGTACTGGGTCAACGGCTCGTCAGCGCTACCCATAAGACGCTCGAGTTCCGGTTCGACGCGCGTCACCACGGCGTCGCGGACCGCGTTCAGGGCGACGCGCAGGGGTCGACGCCACGCCAAATCGAATCCGGGTCGCTCCCCGGTCACGCAGCCACAGTCGGAGTTCCACCGCTCCACGCCGTGAGCACAACTCCACGCCGACACCGGATGGAGTTCCACCTCGTCGACCGGCTCGTGTTCGTCCAACCACTCCCCGAGGGACGTCTCCACGTGGTGGGTGGCTCGTAGTCGTCGCAGGGCCCAGGCCACTCCGACGTCGCCGAAGCGGTGGTGGTGACCGTAGGTCTCCCCGTCGGCCACGATAAGGGCCGCGCCGTCGTCGCCCGCACGATCAGCCAGCCGGTCGGCGAGGGCGATTCCGTCGTCGATGAGGTCACCGAAGGCCACCAGGTGGGAAAGTTCCGCGTCACCGAAGACGACCCGGAGGCTGCGCTCGTCAGGAAGAGAGACGCGGTAGGCCCGAGTGGTGTCGAGTGAGGAAGCGTCCACCTCGCGCCACTCTTCACCGGGTCGTCGCACTCGACGGGCCTGACTCGGCATGAGAACGGTGTAGGAGACTCCGGCGTCGGCCAGATCCCGCAGTGTCAGGAGGTCGACCGCCGTCTCGGGCAACCACATTCCTTCGGGGGACGCTCCGTAACGGTGTCGGTAGTCGGCGAGCCCCCACTCGATGAGTCGACGTCGATCACTCGGATCGGCCAGGGGCAAGATGGCGTGCACCGCGGGCATCGCCATCACCGGGCTGGCCCCCCGGTGGCGCCGTTCACTCATTTCGTGACGCAGGGCCGACTCCACGTCGACCGCGTGCGCCTCCATCCAGTGGTGCAAGGTGGGAGCGACGTTAAAAGAACTCATGGTCAGGGGTTCGACGAGTTCGAGCGACCCCCCTTCTGCCTCGATGGCGACCGCCACCATGGCCCGGTAGCACTCGGCGGCGATTCGTTCGTTCCAGTCGTGGTAGGGAAAAGCCGACCACTCGTTGTGAACGATTCCGAGCCAGGGATTCTCTCGGGGGGGTTGGTAGAAGTGGAAGTGGAAACCTGCGAGGGGGGTCATCGGTCCTTTCGGGCGAGGACCACCACGGCCAGAGGGGGCACACTGAGTCGGACCTCGGAGCCCAGATTAGATGACTCGAGCCGCACCGGATACCCCGACCCCCCGTACGCGGGGTCATCGGAGTTGGCGATGACGACGAAGGGCCCAACCTCGGGCAGCATCAGGGCGTAGTGGTCCCGGGGTACCGGAGTGAAGTTCGCCACCACGTACGTCGCACCCTCGCCCACCCCTCGTCGCCACGCCAGTATCGATTGGGCCTCGTCGTCGCACGAGACCCACCCGAAGTCCATCTCGCTCGCGTCGTCACCCCACCAACTTCTCTCTTCGCGATAGAGCTCGTTCAATACACTCACCCACCGGCGCACCCCTTCGTGGGCGGGCTGGGATAACAGGTGCCAGTCGAGGGAGCGTTCGTGGTCCCACTCTCGAGGTTGGGCGAACTCTGATCCCATGAAGAGCAGCTTCTTTCCCGGGAGTCCGTACTGGTATCCGACGAGAAGCCGAAGTGAGGCGAAGCGTTGCCAGTCGTCGCCGGCCATCTTGGTCCACAACGATCCCTTCCCGTGCACCACTTCGTCGTGCGAGAGAGCGAGCACGAAGCGTTCGTGGTGGGCGTAGAGCGCGCGGAAGGTGATCTCGTGGTGGTGATAGCGCCGATACACGGGGTCCCGAGCGAGATAGGACAGGGTGTCGTGCATCCAGCCCATGTCCCACTTGAAGTCGAATCCGAGTCCCCCGCTCGCGCTCGGGGCCGTCACTCCGGCCCACGCGGTCGACTCCTCAGCGACCGTGAAGACTCCCGGATAGGCCCCGTGGAGATGATCGTTGATCTGGCGCAGCAGGTGAATCGCGTCGAGATCTTCTCGTCCGCCCTCTCGGTTGGGGACCCACTCCCCCGGGGCGCGGCTGTAGTCGAGGTAGAGCATCGACGCCACGGCGTCCACGCGGAGACCGTCGGCGTGAAACTGCTCGACCCAGTAACTCGCGCTCGAGACGAGAAAACTCTGCACTTCGTTCCGCGAGTAGTTAAAGGTCCAACTCAGCCAATCCGGGTGCACGCGCTGACGCTCGTCGGCGTGCTCGTACAAGTGAGTGCCGTCAAAGAGCGCCAGAGCGTGGGCGTCGGAGGGAAAGTGCGACGGGACCCAGTCGAGAATCACCCCGACGCCCACTCCGTGCAGCGCGTCGATGAGAGCTCGTAAGTCGTCGGGGGTCCCAAAACGCGACGAGGGTGCGAAGTACCCGACGCTCTGATAGCCCCACGAACCGTAGAAGGGGTGCTCCATCACCGGGAGCAACTCAACGTGAGTAAAGCCCATCTCGGCGACGTACTCCGGCAACTGCTCGGCGAGTTCGAGGTAGGTCAAGGGTCGGTTGCCCTCTTCGGGAACCCGGCGCCACGAACCGAGGTGCACCTCGTAGATGGAGAGAGGCCGGTGGGGCGTTCTCGTGCGTTCTCGCATCCAGCGGTCGTCGCCCCACTCGTAGCGCGACTGGAAGATTCTCGAGCCCGTTCGTTCGGGTATCTCGAAGTAGGTACCCACCGGGTCGCTCTTCTCCACGTCAACCCCGCCGAGCCGACTTCGAATGAGGTACTTGTAGACCTGACCCTCACGCGCTCCCGGCACGAAGCCCTCGAAGACCCCCGACGAGTCTCGGGGGGAGAGCGGGTGGGCCGACGGGTCCCATCCGTTGACGTCGCCGATGAGTGAGACTCGCTCGGCGTTCGGGGCCCAGACGGCGAAGTAGCACCCCTCGACCCCCTCCACCTCACAGAGATGTGCCCCGAGGTGGTCGAAGATGCGAAAGTGGCGACCCTCGTTGAAGAGGTAGACGTCGTCGGGGTTCCACCGGGTGTAGATCGAGGACGAACTCGCCACGCCCCGCGACAAGGCGAGGGGGGCGAGGCGACGCGACAAGATGTCGCTCGCGGACATCTCCTCGAGCGACAAGGAGGTGACCTGGGTCCAGTTGGAGCGTTCGTCGGAGGTTCCCGGAAGATTGACCGCCCGAGTCTCTCCGAGCAGATCCTCAACCTGCACCATCACGAGTCCGGCGTCGGACTCACCGAGGCGACGGTGCACCCGGGCGTAGGCCTCCTCGGGGCCCGCGTCGGCGTCGAGTTCGAGCGCCCGGCGCAACCTCACGACGTCGCGTTCACGCTGTTCTCGCGCCTCCCCGGCGGCCTCGGCGGAGAGGTGGCCGACACGTTCACGTTCTTCGATGTCTACGCCCTCCCACCAGCCCCAGAACGTGGGCGTGTCGTGAGTGGCGAAGGAGGCGACCGCGCCGTCGGGGACCGGAGCGAGTTCGTGGTCGCCGAGCGCGTACTGCGCCACGTACATTCCGCGCAGGCCCTCGTGCGCCATGGCCTCTCGTAGGGCCGGGTCGACCGTTCCGAGGTCTTCACCCACCACGTCGACGCCGAAGCGTTGCGCCTCGATGGCGACGACCGCCATCAGTTCATCAAGGGGCATCGACACGTAGGTGCCGTCGTGGCCGGTACCCCCGTCGGGCACCCAAAAGAGCCGTTGTAGGCCCATGACGTGATCGAGTCGAACGATACCGGCGACTCGCATGTGGCACCTGAGCGCCTCGCGGAACTGACGGTGGGCCGTCTCACGAACCCGCTCGGGGTGAGGTGGCGGAGCGCCCCAGCTCTGACCGTCGCGAGTCACTGGGTCGGGCGGGGTACCGATGGAGAACCCACTCACCCACTCATCGGGGTAGCGCCAGACGTCGTAGCCATCGGGATGCACACCAATCGGAATATCGAGTTGCAACGTTTGACCCCGCTGGGCCAGGCGACGAGCCAATTGGGACATCTGTTGGTCGATGATCCACTGCGCGAACAGGTGGTAGCGCACCCGAGTGGGATCGACGTCGTTCCAGCGCAAGAGTCCCGAGCGCGCGACCGTGGGCCACACCCGAAAGTTCCGACCCAGCGTCTCGCCGGCCGCTCGAAAACGGGCGTAGTCGTTCACTTCGGGGTGCTCCATCACGTAGGAGCGCAACCCTTTCTCGTAGAGCGCCATGAACTCGCTCTGGGTCGCCGCCCACGCCTGAATCACGTTGCGTTTAGCGCTAAAGGCCCCCGCCGCATCCACCCGACTCCCCTCTCGCCAGGCCCTTCGCGCCTCGGGTCCGTAGGTGTGGGTCATGAGATGTTGGGCCGCCGGGGACTCCTCAAGGAACTCCACCTGGTCGAGAGCGATGAAGCGGTCATTCCAGAATCGGCGCGACACGGGACGATACGGCGAGAGTTCTAGGTCCAGTGGCCCAAAGGCGGCGAGCAGGGGCAGGGTCGCCACCACGCTCGCCCCTCGGGGAGCGACCAGATTCGCGAACGAGTCAAGGTCGGCGACGTCACCCGAGCCCCACGAGCGCGACGAGTGGAGTGAGAAGATGGGGGCTTGCACCGAGACGGCTCGCCAGTCGTCGGCGAATCGGTTGGGACGCGCCCTCAAAGGACGCACGATGAGCGTGGACCACGACGTCCTCTTACCCGCAATCACGCAGAGACGGTGATACCCCACCCGCATCGCCGGTAGACGGAGTCCGAAGGTCCTCTCCTCTCCCGGGAGCGGTTCCAGTTGAGCCCCGGCCACGTGCCAGGACACGTCACCCCCGAACTCGAACTCGACGCGACACTGGTAGTGCGGCGACCGTCGGACGAGTCTCAGTCCCACCGTGGCGTCCATCCCCTCGTCGACCACGTACACCGGCTCGAGCACCCTCTCGGTCCGGGCTTGGCGCCACTCGGCGAGCGCACGGGGAGCGTCCGCGACACTGGAGGGGGCGCCCGGGGCACCGAGCGCGCCGAGCACCGCGAGCAGGGTGTCGGGCGACACCGTCACCTCGCGCGACAGTCCGTCGGTGAAGTGGGTAGCCACGCCTCGCACGTGGGCCAACTCGTAGAGAGCGTCGAGACTCACGCCGACCACACAATCAATCCGGCGAGTACGTCACCGTCGCCGTGAACTGGTGACGGCACGACTCGTAGGGCCCAGCGATCCTCGAGGTCACTCGCGGCGAGGGTCGCTCGGTAGCGGGCGAAGGAGTCTCGGCGATCCACGAGCTGGGCGTCGACGGCGCGGGCGCGGTCCTCGCGCTCGAGCCACACTTGGACGGTGACGTCGGCCGGTTCTAGGGCACCGAGTTCCACCTCGATGTCGACGAGCGCTTGCTCGCCCAGTGGAGAGATGTGGCCGGCGCTGACGCGAATACTCGACCAGTTGTCGTAGAGACGACGAAGGTGAGCCGCTCGGTCTCTGGCAGATTGTGCGCCACCGGCGAGTAGTTGTTCCGAGCGCACCAGGCCCGGGAGGTAGAAGCGTTCGGTGTACTCCCTCGTCATTCGCAGCGAGTCCCACGTCGGCGCCAGCGTCGACATCGACTGCTTGACCGAAGCGAGCCAGCGCCGCGGCACTCCGTCCTCGTCTCGTTCGTAGAAGGCCGGGACAATCTCGTTCTCCAGGACCTCGTAGAGAGAGCGAGCGTCGAAGTCGTCCTGCGCCGACTCGTCCGACCACGCCTCCTTATTGCCGATCGTGAAGCCGATGGGCGCGGCGTTCGGGTCCGCGTCCGCCAGGGCCTCGTCCCACCAGCCGTCCACGGTCGAAAGATTGAGGACCCCGTTCATACCGGCCTTCATTCCGCCCACGCCACAGGCTTCGAGGGGGCGCCGAGGAGTGTTCAGCCAAAGGTCCACTCCTTGAGTCATGGCCCGGTCCATGGTGGTGTCGAAGTCGACCATGAAGACCACGCGATCACTGACTCCGTAACGCGAGGCGAAGTCGATCATGTCGGCCAGGAGTCGCTTACCCCCCTCGTCGCTGGAGTGGGCCTTACCCGCGAAGACGATCTGGACCGGGCCCCGGGGATTCTTCAAGAGGGCGGCCAGTCGCTCCGGGTCGCGTAGGAGCAGGGTCGGACGTTTGTAGGCGACGAAGCGCCCCACGAAGCCGATGGTGAGAAAGTCCTCGTGCAACACCGAGACCGCGGCCACGCGTTCGGTGGGCGCGTGGCGACGAGCTAGGTCCTTTCGAGCTCGACGGCGAGCGAACTCCACCAGGTCGGCGCGGGCCCGATTCTTCACCGCCCACAGGGCCGCATCGTCGGCCCGAGTGAGTTTGGACCACATCACGGGGTCCCCCGGTGTGGTCTGCCACTGGGCCCCGATGGTGTCGGTGAGCAACTTCTCGAACGGTCCGGTGACCCAACTTTCGAGGTGCACGCCATTGGTCACGTGAGTAATCGGAACCTCCACGGCCGGCGTACGGGGCCAGAGCATCGACCACTGACGGCGAGTGACCTCCCCGTGCAAGCGCGACACCCCGTTGCGGTGCCCGGCGAGCCGCAGGGCGAACACCGTCGGGCAGAAGCTGTCGCCCGTCCACTCCGGGGTCACTCGACCGAGAGCGACCAACTCTTCGGTCGAGATGGCGAGCTGGGCGGCGTAGGGAGCGAGGTACTCGCGGGCGAGATCGGGGGCGAAGTAGTCGTGCCCGGCCGCGACGGGCGTGTGCGTGGTGAAGACGAGGCTCGGGCGCACCGCTACCCGCGCCTCCTCGAAACTCAGCCCCTCGTGAGCCATGACGCGCCGGATGTACTCGAGCACCGCGAAGACGGAGTGCCCCTCGTTCAGGTGAACGGTGCTCGGAGCGAGGTCGAGAGCGGCGAGCGCCCTCATTCCACCCACTCCGAGCACGAGCTCCTGGGCGAGTCGAACGTTGGGCCGCGAGTCGTAGAGCTGGGTAGTGAGGAGACGATCCGCTTCCGAATTGTGCTCCAAGGCCGCGTCGAGCAAGAAGAGTCGACGTCGACCAACCTGGGCTTCGTACACCGCGACGTGCAGGTCCCGCCCCGGTAACGAGACCGCCACGTGAACCTCTCGACCTTGAGAGTCCCGGGCGGGAGAAATGGGCATCTGCTCCGGGGACATCATGTCCCAGGCCTCGTGCTGACGACCCTCCCGGTCGAGCCACTGGTGTGACGAGCCCCGATAGAGCAGTCCCACTCCGACGAGGGGGATTCCGAGAGCGCTCGCCGCCTTCATTTGTTCTGCTGCGACGGTGCCGAGTCCTCCCGCGAAGATAGGTAACGAGTCGGTGAGCGAGAACTCGGCCGCGAAGAAGGCCACGAGGAGGTCGCGCTGGGATCGGTGGGTGGTGGAGAACCAGGTCTTGGCGCCGGGGGCCATGTAGAGGCGGAAGTTCCTCACCACCTCATCGGCCAGGGTTCGCACGTCCTCGTTCTCGAGGAGTTCTTCCACCCGACGTCGACCGAGGCCGAGTAGTAGTTGCTCGGGCCACTCCAGGGCTCCGGGGCTCGCGGTGGGGTCGAGGAGGGCGAAGAGGCGTCGAGCTTCAATCTTCCAGGTCCATCGCAGATTCCTCGCCACCAGGAGAAGTTCGTCGAAGGACGCGTGGTGCCGACGCGAAGAGGGGGAGCTGAGAACCTCGGTCACTGCGAGCCTCCTCCCCTTTCACTGTGGCCGGACAGGCTTCACCATCACTACCACACCCGACGTCGAGTCGCAGTACCCACAGTGTCGCTGAAGAAGAGCGCCGGCGCGACGCTCACCAACCCAGTGGCCCTGCGTGCGCTTAACTTTTCATCGTGCCCGCCTTAGTGCTACCGAGAGCACTGACGTGAGAGCGCTCGCTCATCCCAAAGGTGGTTCACCCGGCCACGTGAACAGCGCCTGCCACGGCGAACCGGTCGGATCAGTGGCGGCCGCGGCCGGCGACTGGGCCTGGTTGTACCACTTAGCCTGATAGGGCAAACCCGCAAAGAGAACCCGCTGCCCTTGAACGTAAGTCGTGTGGGGTGACCAGGTGGGGTACGTCCCGGAGGGCAACGTAGTCGTAGTGGGTGGGTGACTTCCCGCCAGCACGGGGCCGATGAGTTGCCATGGTGTTTGCGACGGATACTGCACGACAGTCGCGGGGTCTTGCCCCTGGGTGAACCACTTAGCTTGATAAATCTCACCGTTTCGCACCACTTTGTACGTGGGGGGATAGGGGACTGCCGGCGACCACTGGGGGTAGGGGCCCGGGGCGCTCGAGGGGGCGAGTGCGACTCCGGTGCTCGCGGGGGCACCCACGCCATCACGACCTGTCAAGGTCGAACTGAACAAATGAGAGTACGCCAAGGGCGACTCGGCGGCCCCCGAGCACGACGTTGAGAGCACTCCCACCTCAGCGAACGCGGATCCGCACTGCGAATCACGATTGAGAGACCAGATTGACAGACGTCCCCAGTGATCTCTCGACGCCGTAGCGGCGACTTGAGTTGCTCCGGCTACGGAAAGATTCTCTCCCGGGGTGTCGTTTTCGCCAATCATGACCGTGACACCGAACCGGGACGCCAAGTTCGAGGTCACTCCAAACTGTTGGAAGAGTTGCACGACTTGGGCCTCCGCCGCGGTGGCCACCGCGTCCACCGTTCGGGCCATGGATGTCTCAGGTTGACCAAAATCCATAGCCATGACGTTGATTCCCGCGGGGACGACTTTGTCCGCCAGCATTGTTCGCGCCACGTCGAGCGCCGAATTGGAGAGTCCACCCGGTCCCGCCGGCACTGTCACCCAGACGCCCAGGTGTCGGGATCCCCCGTTATTTCGTACCAGGGCGGCCACTGCTGCCGCTCGTCGAACAAGTGAGGATTTGTCGGTCAGAGCGGCACCCTCCACGTCAAAGTCAAGGAGTGAAGGGTGGTATCGAGAGACCACCTGCTGATACGCGCGAGTCAAACTCGGCACCGTAGTACAGGCCCGAGCCAGATCCAGGTGGTCTCGACCACCGAAGGAGATGATCGCATCGCCACCCACTCCGCGGTATTGAGCGATTCGGCTCGACAAATTGAGTGAGCTATCGGCCTGGCTCAAACTGTAGCTACCTCCCCACGTCGGTTGGCAGCCTTGTCCTGCCACAACAAATCCGAGGACCGTCTGGCGAGCGACGTTGGCGTTGGGATCTTGGAATTGATACATCGGAGTGAGAGTTGTATCCACGTAGGGGGCGAACCACGATCCCGCACTGAACGAGTCTGCCGCCGCACTCGGAACGACACGATCCTTCACCCACCATCCGACTCCCACCACCGATGCGACCAAGGTCATGAGCGCGACCCCCACGCGAATCGGGGAGTATTCGGGCCGTATATCGGCTTCGACAAAGTCTTCTTCGCCATCCCAACTCTCGGGCTCTAGATCCTTGAGGGGAGATTGAGACACGATGCTTTCCTCCGACGTTGTAGGGCTCTTGAGCGACTCATGCTACGAAGGGTGTGCCAAATCCGTCACAACTCCTGAGCAATTCGTCACTTTCTAGTCCAAACTGAGAAGGTCCCCGTTGGAACCCTTTGCTTCAGGAGATCTCGTGACCGAACTGACTCGCGACATTCCGCCGTACGCCAGCGCTGTCGAAAACTCTCACCATGAACGCTCCATCAGTGTCATGGCCCCAAAGGTGTCGGATCGACGCGTCACGATGGGGCGTATCGCGGTGATTGCCACACTCGTCATTTGGTTGGTGTACTCCGGCTCGTGGGTGGTTGGGCAGTTTTTTAATGGGGGTGCCGCGACTACCCGCGCCAAAGTGGAAGCGGTCGCGTACCTGTTAGTTGTCACTCTGCTCACAGCCTCATCCCTCGCGTATCTCATGACTCGCTTGGGCTACATGTATCGAGTCCGCCAACACCAGCGAGTTCCTCGAGCGGTCCTTGACGATTACTTCGCCCACCACCTCCCCACTCTCACAGTGATTGTTCCCTCCTACCAGGAGGAACCGCGAGTCATCCGCAACACACTGCTCTCGGCCGCACTGCAGGAATACCCCTTACTGCGCGTCGTGCTCTTGATTGACAACGACCCCCTGCCTCAGCGCAAGGAGGATCGCCGTCTCCTTGCCGCCGCGCGCAACTCCTGTCACGAGGTGGAAGAGATGCTTCGCCCCGCCGCCGAGAAATACGCTCGAGAATTGGAGATCTTCGAGCACTCCCCGAACGCCCACGCTCCAACTGAATCCGACATGCGCCACCTCGCGGCACTTTTTGCCGACGCAGCCACCATTGTGAAGTCTTGGCAGGAACCAAGTCACCATCACGACCCCGCGGAG
>JAKBAZ010000020.1 GCA_021826255.1 Actinomycetes bacterium | reverse complement strand
TCGTGGGCCCTCGACTTAAGGGTTTGGAGTTGGCCGACTCGGTCACCATCGACTTCCACAAGCTCTGGTGGCAACCCTTCAACGCCAGCGCCCTACTCGTTAGAGACGAGTCTCGGTTTGATCTTCTGCGAGTCGCCTCCTCCTACCTCGACCGGGGTGACGAACTCGACGGAATGGTCAACCTGGTCGGGCGCTCTCTCGACACGTCGCGGCGCTTCGACGCAGCCAAGGTCGTGGCCTCGCTACGTGTGATCGGCCGACGTCGCTTCGCCGAAATGATCGAACACCTGACCGAGCTCGCGACCTACGCCTACCACGCCCTCGAACACCACCCCCTCTTTCACCCGCTCGTCGAACCCGACGGGGTGAGTGTCGTCTTTGACGCCCCGGGCTACGGCGACGACGACCTGCGTCGGGTGCAACAGGACTTGCTCCAACGCGGCGAGGCGATCATCGGCCGGACCCACATCGGGGGTCGTTCGGCCCTGAAGTTCACCTTCATGAATCCTCTCGTCGGCGTCGAGCAGGTCGATCACCTGGTCGACTTGCTCGCTCGCGAGATCGCGCGCCCGAGGTAGTCGACGCTCGTCCGAAGCCGCGTAAGAGTCGAGTCGCGCCGGACAAGGGGAAACGTGACTACTTTCCGACTTCTCAGTACCGCTCTCGTCTCCCTCGCCGGCGCCACCCTGGTGACACCACTGGCGTCGGCCAGTACGCACCCCGTCGCGCAACTCTTCGACTGCTCCAGCGCCCTCGCCCACCCCCGAGAGGTCGTGTTGACCTGCGCCGACGCCAACCGCGCCCTCGAGTCGATTACGTGGAGCCACTGGGGCACAAAGACGGCCAGCGCTCGAGGGGTCCTCTCGTGGAACACCTGCACCCCGAGCTGCGCCGGCGGAAAGATGAAGACTCGCCCGGTCCAGTTTCGTGCCACCGGCCTCGCCCGGGTGGGGGGACGCTGGATCTACACCGAACTCGTGGGTCCGTCGTGGATCTGGCAGAACGGCAGCACCGTCTTTCACCTGCCGACCCGGGCCCTCTAGCCCGCTACCTCGCCCGTCGCCCTAGGGCGACGGCGGAAGAGCCCGGGCGATGCCACTGGCCAACATCGCGGAGTTGGGTACTCGAATGAGGGCTTCATGTGTGCGCACCGTGACGTAGGTCAGGCCGATCGCGACGACGTGGCCCTCAATCACTCCGAGAGCGCCCGAACGAATGATGATGTCGTCGCCGACGACGAAGGGTCGGGCGATCAACAACACGAGAGCCGCGATGATGTTGGCGAGACTCTGTTGAGCCGCGACGCCGATAACGATCGAGGCAACTCCGGCCCCGATGAGCAGTCGAGTGAGTGACACCCCGAGCACCGACAAGACGCCGACGATCACCAAGAGCGCGCCGACGCCGTTCGACACCAGGCGCACCACGGCGCCCGCCCCAATGTTGGCCCGCTGAGTAACGACCCGTCCGAGAGCGACCGCACCCCAGCGAACGGTGACCACCCCCCAACTCAGCACCACCAGCGCGAGAATCCAGCGCAAGGGAGTGAGGTCGGGGTGGTGCGCGCCGATCGCTCGACCCTCCACGACGGCCGCGATCTCACCGAGAACCGCCCCGAGGGCCCGGACACCCGCGCGAAAACTGAGCGGGGTGCGTAGGTCCGCGGGTCGGTTGGCCACCTCGACATGGTACGACGAGCGTGGTCTAGGGTGGCGCGAGGAGGTGAACACTGATGGACGCCACTCCTCACGGGCACTACTGCGCCCTCGACTGTCCCGATCCTCTGGCCCTCGCCGAGTTCTACGCCCAGCTCACGGGCGGTGAGGTCGAAGAGTTGGGTGACTTCCCCGTCGAACAGGTGACCTGGCTCGAGATGATGACTCCGTGGGGAACGGTGATTGGGTTTCAGAAGGTCGAGAACTTCGCCGCACCCACCTGGCCCGAGGGTCCTCGACCCCAACAGGCCCACCTCGACTTTCTCGTTCGCGACCTCGTCGCGGGTGCCCTACGGGCCGAGTCGCTCGGGGCCCGTCGCGCCGAGTTTCAGCCGGGACAGAACTTCGTCGTCTTCCTCGACCCCGCCGGTCACCCCTTCTGCCTCGTCGGCCACCCCGGTGAGGGACTCTCCGCGGTGGGCTAGACTAAGCCTTCACGTCTCACCGGCTCGTTCGGTGATCCGTGGACCTGTGGTGCAGCTCGGAGTGCACGCCGCCCTGTCAAGGCGGAGGTCGCGGGTTCAAATCCCGTCAGGTCCGCTCGACGCCCAGAGGGCGACGAGGAGGTCGAGTAGCTCAGTTGGTAGAGCACACGCCTGAAAAGCGTGGGGTCACCGGATCGACGCCGGTCTCGACCACTCCGGAACACGGGTAGACGCGGGGTCTCCCGTCGTCGCCCTAGGCGCCCTCGTAAGAAAAGCCGAGATCGGGCGCGCTAAAGAGGGCGTAGAAGGGCCAACCCTCGTGCTCGGCCATCGCTCCCACGGTGCCCCCACGGTCGACGAGGGCGACCAGAGCCACCACCTGCGCCCCGGCCTCGGAGATGACGCTCGCGGCCTCGAGCAGACTCGTTCCGCGCGTCACGGTGTCCTCGGTCACGACCACCCGGTCGCCCGGACGAAGTACCCCGGCGATGCGTCCCCCGGCGCCGTGGTCCTTGACCTCTTTTCGCACCGAGAACGCCCGGAGATAGCGTCCCCGAGTCGCTCCGACGCCGGCGGTGATGAACGAGACCCCGTCGGCCCCCATGGTCAGTCCCCCGATGGCGGTCGCCTCAGAGGGAACGAGGTCGAGGACGAGATCGGCGACGTCCACCATCACCTCAGGGTCACAGATGGTCATCTTCGAATCGATGAACCAGCTCGAACGCCGTCCCGACTTCAACACGAAGTCGCCCCGGCGAACGGAGTGGGTGAGTAGATGCTCTCGAACTCGTTCTCTCGCGCTCACAGTCGAA
This sequence comes from Actinomycetes bacterium, assembly GCA_021826255.1. GTDB lineage: Bacteria > Actinomycetota > Acidimicrobiia > Acidimicrobiales > RAAP-2 > RAAP-2. The sequence continues at coordinate 10,294 of JAKBAZ010000020.1, read as the reverse complement.
CCTCTCCCGATCCCTCCACGTCGTGGCCCACGACGTAGGGGTCGTATCCGAGTGCGGAGAAGTGGGTAAGGGTGTCCTTAGCGCGCGACGACTCGACGGCGAGGACCATGCCGAGGCCGCAGTTGAACACGCGAACCATCTCGTGGGCACTTACCGAGCCTCGACGCTGGATCTCGAAGAAGATCTCGGGTGTGGGAAAGCTCTCGAGATCGATTCGGGCGTCCAGCCCCGTCGGCAAAACTCGCGACACGTTGCCCGGAATCCCTCCGCCGGTGATGTGAGCGACCGCGTGGAGGTCCGCTCCAAGGAGGTCCCGGGCACCGATCACCCCGGGGGCGTAGATCACTGAGGGAAGGAGAAGTTCCTCGAAGAGACTCCGTGACGACCCCACGTAGGCCGGAGCATCCCCGTCTCTCCCCTCGAGGAGGACCCGACGAGCGAGGGAGTAGCCGTTGGAACGTAGTCCCGGCGAGCCGAGCCCGATCAGGGTGTCGCCGACGCGCACTCGTTCAGAGCCGAGGTGCTCGCCACGTTCGAGTACCCCGACGGCGAAACCGGCGACGTCGAGGTCGTCGTCGCCCATAACACCCCCGTGCTCGGCGGTCTCACCCCCGAGAAGCGCACACCCGGCGAGCCGACACCCCTCGGTGATACCTCGGACCAGTTCGACCAGCCGACCTTCGTTGAGGCGGCCCACCGCCACGTAGTCCAGTAAGAAGAGGGGCTCGGCGCCGAGGCACGCGAGGTCGTCCACCAACATCGCCACGAGGTCCAGTCCGACCGTGTCGTAACGCCCGGCCAGGCGGGCCACCTCGAGTTTGGTACCCACGCCGTCGGCGGAGGAGACGAGCACCGGATCGCGGTAAGAGCCCGCTGCTCCCACGTGAAAGAGACCCCCGAAGCCCCCAATGCCCTCGAGTACACCGGGTCGCGATGTGGAGGCCACGAGGGGTGAAATCTGTCGGACGAACTCGTCTCCCGCCTCGATGGATACACCGGCCCCCGAGTAAGTCTGACCCCCTTCGGGAACGTCGAGGAGTCGACTCACCAGCGAGCCCCCGCGGCGATTTCGACCGGGACCGGAGCCGGATACCGCCCGGTGAGACACGCGTCACAGCACTCGTCGTCGAGTCCGATGGCTCGACGCAAATTGTCGAGAGTTAGAAATTCCAGGGTGTCTGAGCCGATGAAACTGTTCATCTCCTCGAGGCTGTGGTGCGCGGCGAGCAAGTCGTCCCGGGTAGGAGTGTCGATCCCGAAGAAGCAGGGCCACTGAAAGGGGGGAGACGAGATACGCAGGTGCACTTCGCGTGCGCCGGCGTCTCTCAGCATCTGAACGAGTGCTCTCGTGGTGGTGCCGCGCACAATCGAGTCGTCGACGACCACCAGTCGTTGCCCGGCGATGGCCTCGCGCAGCGGGTTGAGCTTGCGCCTCACCGAGGCCGCCCGGGCGTTCTGGTCCGGCGAGATGAAGGTTCGTCCGATGTAGCGATTCTTCACCAGTCCGTACCCGAAGGGGATACCCGACGCCTTAGCGAATCCTTCGGCCGCCGGCACCCCCGAGTCGGGTACTCCCATGACAACATCGGCGTCGAGGAGTGACTGGGCGGCGAGTAGTTCACCCATCCGGCGCCGAGTCGAGTGAACTTGGCGACCCATGAGGTAGGCGTCGGGTCGCGCGAAGTACACGAACTCGAAGATGCAGAGCCCCTGGCGAGTCTGGTCGGGCTCAACGAGTCGCCGACTGCGCACCCCGTCAGGGGTGAGAATCACCATCTCACCGGGTTCGACCTCGCGCACGAAGGAGGCGCCGACGACGTCCAGGGCGGGAGTCTCCGAGGCCACCATCCAGCCCTCGGGCTTTTCGGCCGAACCGAATCGGCCGAGGCACAGGGGTCGAAAGCCGTGGGGGTCGCGAACCGCGACGACGGTGCCTCCCTGATCGAGCACCACCATCGAGAAGGCCCCCTCAACTCCCCGCAACACGTGGACGAGGGCGTCTTCGAGGGAGTCGCCCGCCTCCACCGCGCGCGCCACGAGTTCAGCGACGAGATCGGAGTCTGAGAGCATGGACGTGACTCGGATTCCCGCGACCTCCGCGAGGGCGTGCGTGTTGGTGAGGTTCCCGTTGTGACCGAGGGCGAAGACCGTCTCGGGCGTCGATCGAAAGACCGGTTGGGCGGCCGTCCAGTTGGCCGATCCCGAGGTGGAGTATCGAGTGTGACCAATCGCCTCACTACCGATGAGGGCGCGCAACGTGGAGTCGGTAAAGACGTGACTCACCAGACCGTTGTCCTTCACCACCGTGATCTGTCCGTCGTGAGCACTCGCCATACCCGCCGACTCCTGGCCCCGGTGCTGGAGCGCGTAGAGGGCGTCGTAACACAGGTGGGTGGCGTGGCGGCCGGGGGCGACGACTCCTACCACTCCGCAGGCTTCGTGAAGTCCGGCCTCGCTCGACCCCACGGAGATTTCCGGCACTCCGTCATTCTGCCACAGGGCGAGAATGACGCCCTCGTGAGTAGCCTGGCCACCGTGATTGACCTGCACTGCCACTCGTCCTTCTCGGACGGCTCCGACAGCCCCGACGAGTTGGCCCGACGAGCGGCCCGGCTAGGACTGTCGGCCATCGCGCTGACCGATCACGACACCACCGACTCCGCGAGGGAGATGGCCGACGCCTGCCAACGCGAGGGAGTCGAACACGTCACGGGGGTGGAGATCTCCCTCGTAGACCCCGAGCACCCGCGCGTGAGGTCGGACGGAGCGCGGGTGGCGCGCAGTGTCCACGTCCTCGCGTACTTCGTGCCTACCGAGTCCGACCACCCCTTCCAGACCTTCTTGCGAGAGCTGCGCGAGGATCGACTCCGACGCAACGAACGCCTCGTCGAGCGCCTCGTCGAGGCGGGGTTCCACCGTCTCTCCCTCGAGGAGGTCACCGCACGAGCCCGGGGGGCCTCGAGCGTCGGGCGTCCCCACATCGCCGCCGCCATGTTCGATCTTCACCCCGAGATCGTCGGCGAGCGCACTGCGGACTCCTGGAATCGACTCTTCGTCGAGTGGATTGGGACCGCGGGTCGAGCCTACGTACCCAAGAGTCGCTTCTCGATCGACGACGCTGTAGCGGTCGGGGCGCCGGCGGGGGTCGTCTTCTCCCTCGCCCACCCCCTCTCGAACTACCTCGACGATCACGGGACCGGTCTCATCGAAGAGACCATGACGCCCGTCCTCCACTCGTTGCGCGATCGGGGGATTCAGGGAGTCGAAGCCTCCTACGGCTCGATTAGTGCCCCCCACCGAGCCCTCATGGTCAAACTGGCCCGCGACGCCGCCCTCGTTCCCACCGGAGGGTCGGACTACCACGGAACCTACAAGGAGGGTGTCGAACTCGGACGGGGGCTCTACGGCGACCTCGTCGTGCCCGACATCATCCTCGAGGAGTTACGACAGCATCGTCGCTAACCCCTACCCCTGGGGTGGAGCCGTCGTTCCGCGAATGACGAGGTGGGTCGTGAAGGTCGTGGTCTGGGGTGGGGCGTTTCGCTGAACCTGATCGAGGACGTGATGGGCGAGCAGGGCCCCCTCGGCTCTCGCGGGCTGGGCGACGGTCGTGAGGTCGAAGACGCTCGAGAGTTCGTGGTCGTCAAATCCCACCACCGAGATGTCCTCGGGACAGCGCAAACCAGCTCGACGAATGATGTGAAGCACCCCCATGGCCATCTCGTCCGACTGAACGAAGATTGCCGTCGGTCGAGGGGCCCGCGACAGCAACTCGGCGCCCGCGCGCATACCGCCTTCGACGGTGGACTCACCATTGACGACAAGGTGGGGGTTCACCTCGAGACCGGCCGCTTCCATGGAGCGACGGAACCCCTCGCTGCGATCGCGCCCCGTGCGAAAGGGCACCGAGGGGTGTTGGTCGAGAGTCACCATCGCGATGCGGTGGTGTCCGAGCGCGACGAGGTGATCGGTGGCCATCGAACTTCCCCCGACGTCGTCAATTAGCACGCTGGAGAAACCTTCAATGTCCACGTGCAGCGATCCCACCGGCACTCCCAGAGTCCTCACCCCACTCACGTCCGGGCTGTCGGGGGGCAGGGTCAAGAGGAGTACTCCGTCCACCTTGCGGCGCATCGGAAGACTCTGGAACGTCGTGCCGTCCTCGTCGATGTAGAGCACCAGGTCGAAGTGGGCCGCCTGGAGCACCTCTTCGATACCGTGAATGACGTGCGCGAAGAACCAGCGCGACACGAAGGGGGTAATCACCCCGATGGTCGACATTCGCCCACTGGCGAGACGTGACGCACTCGGCGAGACGGTGTAGTTCAACTCCGCGGCGGCGCTCATGACTCGGGCCCGCGTGGACTCTGAGACGTTGGGCAGACCCCGCAGTGCTCGCGACACGGTCCCCGCCGACACCCCGGCCCGACGAGCCACGTCCTCAATGGAGGCGTTCATCGGGGGCGCTGGTACCGGAGACCCCGAGTCAGTCATGGATGCACGATATTACGCGTCGGCATCACCGACGCCGAACCACGCCGCGCTGTTAGGAGCGACGACCAGCCCGTCGCACTCCGTCGACGCAATAATCACCCGGTGGCGCTCCGCGAGCGTCACCTCGCGGGAGGAGAAGTTCACCACGCAGCGAAGGGATCCGTGCTCAAAAGCGAGCACCTCGTCACCCCACTCCAACCACTCGAACGGCCCGTCGTCGAGAACGTGACGTCGAAGGGCGATGGCCAGTCGGGTGAACTGCAGGAACGACGTCGGGTCGTTCTCTTGAGCCTCGACACTGAGTCGAGACCACTCCCGGGGTTGGCGGACCCGGGGGGTCGTCTCGGAGAATCCGAAGGAGGGCCCGTGCATCTCCCAGGGCAACGCGACTCGACACCCGTCGCGACCCCGCGTCGGGTCCCCCGTTCTCGCCACGATCGGGTCCTCCAAGAGTTCGCGAGGAATATCGGTCACCTGGGGTAGTCCGAGTTCGTCGCCCTGGTAGAGACAGGCACCACCAGGGAGAGCGAACAGCATCAAGAGAATCGCTCGAGCTCGTCTCGCCCCCAGCCGGGCATCACCGTCGAGGGCGCCCTCTCGCGCGAGCCGGGTAACGGATCGAACCTCATCGTGGCTGGACGAGACCCAGGTGAACCACGAGTCGCTCCCCGGGGAGTGGTCGAGGTGGTCGGCGACGCGCTCACGAAAGAGGGGTGCGGACCACGGCAGCTTGGCCAGACTCATGGCGAAGACGGAGTGCAGTTCGTCGGGCCGCACGTAGCGCGCGAGAGCCGTCGTCGTCGCGACGTTGATCTCCCCAACGAGGTACTTGGGTGGTGAGTACTCGTCAGCCACCTGGCGCCAGTGCCGGACGACACGGTGAACTTCTCCCGCGTCCCAGTAGGGCGTGGGCGGCGCCGTCTCGGGGCTGAACTGCTCTCGCGGATCACATCCGGCGTCACGAAAGTCGAGCTCTTTACCAATGGCGGGAACCGCGTCCAGCCTCAGCCCGTCGACGCCCCGGTCGAACCAGAAGGCGAAGATCTCGTCGAAGGCGTCCACGACAGAGCGAGTGTGCCAATTGAGATCAGGTTGGGCCGAATCGAAGAGGTGCAGGTACCACTGACCGGGTCGCCCGTCGACGTCGTTCACCCGGGTCCACGCCGGACCCCCGAAGACGCTGACCCAGTCGGTGGGTGGTTCGTCACCCTGAGGACCCCGACCGTCACGAAAGTAGAACATCTCGCGCTCGGGGCTCCCCGGGGCGGCCGCCAGAGCATTAAGGAACCACGGGTGAGCCGACGAACAGTGATTGACGACGACGTCGACGATGACGCGTAGGTCGCGGCGGTGACACTCCTCGATGAACCGGTCGGCGTCGGCCAGGGTGCCAAAGAGGGGATCGATGTCGCAGAAGTCAGCCACGTCGTAGCCACCGTCGGCCATCGGCGAGACGTACCAGGGCGACACCCACACGGAGTCGACCCCCAGGGACTTGACGTAGTCGAGGCGGGAGATGGCCCCGGCGAGGTCGCCCACTCCGTCACCGTTGCCGTCGGCGAAGCTGCGTAGGTAGAGCTGGTAGGTGACCCCATGGCGCCAGTCAGTCGCGTGAGCCGCGGTGACGAGCAGATCGGGGCTCTGGTCGGGTGAGGCGAGAGTCATGCGTGGTGCTACCAAATGGCGTTGCCGCTAGCGAGGTCGAAGAAGTGGGCTCGTTCCATCGAGACCCGGAACGGAACCTGGTCACCCGTTACCACCGAACTACGCGGAGCCACCCGGGCAACGTTTCGGACGTGCTGGGTGAGCGCGGTCTCTTCGAGGAGTTCCTCGGCCTCCTCGGCCGAACCGCCCTTATCCTCCACCACGTAGTTGCGCGCGTCGAGCCCGAAGTGAACAATCAGCTCCGACCCCAGGGCCTCGATGTGGCCCACGCGCCCGACGAGAGTCTGACCATCGCCCGCCATCGTCAGATCCTCGGGTCGGATACCCACGACGAGTTCGCGCCCGAGGTAGGCCCGCAGATTCGGGCGTTGGGCAAAGAGAGTGTCGGGGACCTCCAGGTTCTGGCTCCCCACGCGCAGACTCGTTCCGTCCGGGCCGAGTTCGGCGTACAGCAGGTTCATCGAGGGTGAGCCCACGAAGGATGCGACAAAGACGTTGCGGGGGCGGTCGTAGAGGGCCTGGGCCGTGTCGCACTGCTGGAGGACGCCCGCACGCAGCACCGTCACACGGTCGCCCATGGTCATCGCCTCCACCTGGTCGTGCGTGACGTACAGCGTGGCGACACCGACGCGCCGTTGAATCTGGAGGATCTCCGAGCGCATTTGAACCCTCAACTTCGCGTCGAGGTTCGAGAGGGGCTCGTCCATCAAGAAGGCCTTAGGCTCACGCACGATGGCTCGACCCATCGCCACTCGCTGGCGTTGTCCTCCCGAGAGTCGCCCGGGGCGCTGGGACAAGTACTCGGTGAGACTCAAAATCTCGGCCGCTTCGGCGACTCGACGCTTGATCTCCTCCTTGGGCAATTTACGTAGCCGCAGGGAGTAACCGATGTTCTTCTCCACGGTCATGTGGGGATAGAGCGCGTAGTTCTGAAAGACCATGGCGAGGTCTCGCTCGCCCGGAGTGAGGTCGTTCACGACTTCGCCCCCGATGCTGATCTCTCCGTCGCTGATTGTCTCGAGACCCGCCACCATTCTCAACAGCGTTGATTTGCCACAACCTGAGGGCCCCACCACGACCATGAACTCGCCCTCTTTCACCTCGAGGTCGATGTTGTGGATGGCGTGGTACCCGTTGTCGTAGATCTTCGACACATCGCGTAGCACTATTTCGGACACGAGCAACTCCTCTTCCGTCGATTCGACGTCATCCCTTCACCGCCAAGCTCGCCACCGAGCGAATGAACCAGCGCTGGAAGACCAAGAAGAAGGCGGCCATGGGCACGACTAACAACACTCCGAAGGCGAACATCTCGCCGTAGTTCGGAGTGGACTGTTGCTTCAAAAGATTCCCAATGGCGATGGAGAGGGGGTAAACGTTGGGTTGTGAGGTCATCATCAACGGCCACAGGTAGGACGACCAGATTTGAATGAACGAGAGAATGGCGACCGAGGCGAACGCCGGCTTGGCGTTCGGCAGGATGATCTGCAAGAAGGTGCGCCACGGTCCGGCCCCGTCGATGCGGGCGGCCTCTTCGAGTTGTGGGGGGAGATTGAGGAAGAAGGTGTAGAAGAGGTACACCGAAAAGGCGCTGCCGATGAAAGGCAAGGCCTGAACGACCACCGTGTTTCGAAGTCCACTCAGCATGTAGTAGAGGGGAACCGCGATGGCCTGGAACGGAATGATCACGAGCACGATGATCAAGAGCAAAAGGGTCTTTCGCCCCCGGAACTTCATGCGAGCCAGGGCGTAACCGGCGAGGGAGTTGACGATCATTCCGCCCACCACCACGATGAGCGACACCAGCGTGGAGACGGTGTAAAACCCCTGCAGCGAACCGGTGATGGTGGAACTGAAGAACTGCTGACTGAGTGAGTGGTAGTTGGCGAAGGTGAGATGTGAGGGTGCGGCCGCTCGAAGTCCGTTCAGGGTGTCGGCCGGCGTCTCGAAGGACCCCACCACGAGGTAGTAAATGGGGAAGAGGAACAGCACGCTAAAGATCGCCAGTAGTGCGTAGACCCCCCAGGGTACGTGGCGACGCCGCCGACGCCGGCGACGTGGGGCGGACGACGACGCGGGAAGAGACACGGTACTCATCAGTCCACCCTCTCTCGAAGCACCTGACGCTGAATCAGACTGAGGAGCAAGATGATGAAGGACAACACCACCGAGATGGCGGCGCCCTGACCCACGTTGTTCGCCACGTACGCCTGACTCACTGCGAGGTACATCACCGACGAGGTGGCGTTAAGGGGTCCCCCTTGGGTCAACAAGTAGACCTGGTCAAAGACCTGTAGAGAGAAGATCGTCGTCACCATCACCACGAAGATGGTGGTGTTGCGCAGTCCGGGCAAAGTGACGTCGCGAAAGAGGTGCCAGCGCGACGCTCCGTCGATGAGCGCCGCTTCGTAGTGGGACGAGGGAATCCCCTGGAGTCCGGCGAGGAAGATGACCATCTGGAATCCGGTCCCCTGCCAGATCGACAACACGATGATGCTGGGTAACGCGAGGTGGACGTTGCCGAGCCAGTACTGGGGAGTGAAGTGGCCGAAGGTCACAACTCGCAAGGCGGCGTTCAGCATTCCCGCCGGGCCCGGAGCGAGAATCGCCTTCCAGATGAGTGACGTGAGGACCATGGGAAAAACGACCGGCAAAAAGAAGGTGGTGCGGCAAAACTTGACGAAGGCACCGTTGCGATTCACGAGAATCGCGAGGAACATGGCGAGCCCGGTCTGTACGGGTACGACGACGAGGGCGAAGATACCGTTGTTCTCGAGGCTCTTGAGGAAGATGCCCCGGAAAATCGGGTCCGTGAAGAGGTGTCGGTAGAAGAGCAGTCCCACCGAACGAATGGGGATGTTGCTCCCGACGATCTCGACGTGCAGTGAGAGCCACACCGAGTAGAAGAACGGAATCAACATGAACACCACGATGAGGACGATCCCGGGGATCAACATCGTGAGTCCGACTCGACTCTCCGTCCAGATTTTGCGCCGGCGACGCTGCGGCACCGGTGATGTGAGCGTGACCACAACCCCCCCTTCAACGCTCTGACCTGAGGTCAGTTCATTGCTCGACCCACGAGGGGGAGAGACTCCTCGGACTCTCTCCCCCTCGTCGAGGGTCACTTCACGTTATTTGAAGTTGTTGAACTGCTGGTAGTAGCTGTTAATCGAGTCGACGGCGGTCGCCACCAAGCTCTTCACGGTTCCGAGCGACACCGCTCCCTGCGCACCCTGGGTGAACAGCGAGCTGAACATCGTCGACACGGCCTGCTGAATGCCCGGGTACGCCGGGGTCACGGGACGCGGCACGGCGAAGCAGGTGGAGAGGACCTTGCCCGCGGGGCAGGCGTTGTTCTCGGCCTGAGCGGCGTAGTAGAGCACGCCACCCTTCGCGACGGTCGGGTCCTTCGCCACGGCCGCCGGGTTGGCGGGGATGGCCCCGTCACCGTAGACGGCCACACCGTTGGCCTTGGTTCCGTTGCCGTAGGTGTAGAGGTCCTGGAACTTCGTGCTCGACACGAGGTTCAAGAACGCCCCCGCGGCCACCTTCTGCGCGGCGCTCGCGTTGGCGCCCACTTCCCAGACGTTCGACCCGGCGCCGTCCTTGGCTCCGGCACCGAAGTTCGGCAGCGGAATACCCACGACGTTGCCCGGGTTCTTACCGTTGTTGGTCACCGCACCCGACATGAACGAGGGCAGCTGCCAGTGTCCACCCCACAAGAGGGGCTCGTTACCCGCCGCGAACGCACCACCGTCACCGCCACTCGTCGCCGAACCGGCGGTCTGGTCGTTGAGGGGCATCCAGCTCGCGAACTGCTGCAGCGCCGTGTAGACCTTCGGGGTCTTCAAGACGTTGGCCGAGTTGTTCGACACCACCGGGCTACCCGCCGAGTTCAGCACCGGCAAGAAGCCGTAGGCGCCGTACTCACCGCCGTAGGCGATGTTGGCCGCCCACACGTAGCCGTTGTCGAGGGATTTGATTGAGCTGGTAGCCGCCAACTTCTTCAGCACCTGGCCGAACTGGGTGGCGGTCCAGGCCTTCGCCCAGTCGCTCGGGTAGCACGAGGTCGTCGTCGCGCCGCTGCCACACGCGGTGATGCCGGCCTCCTTCAAGAGCGCCTTGTTCCCGT
>JAKBAZ010000019.1 GCA_021826255.1 Actinomycetes bacterium | reverse complement strand
ATCGAGTATCGGTATGGTCTTTCAGCGGTTCAATCTCTTCCCTCACCTCACGGCGTTGGCTAACGTCACCCTTGGCCCGGTGAAGGTCCGAGGTATGAGCCCCGCGGACGCGAAAGCACGGGCGACAGAGCTGTTGGAGCGAGTGGGGCTCGCAGCGAAGGCCGATGCGTACCCGTCCCAGTTGAGTGGTGGCCAGCAACAGCGCGTCGCTATCGCGCGGGCCCTCGCAATGGATCCCAAATTAATGCTCTTTGACGAACCAACCTCCGCACTCGACCCGGAACTCGTAGGAGAGGTGCTGGACGTGATGAAGGACTTGGCTCGATCCGGGATGACCATGATTGTCGTGACCCACGAGATGGGCTTCGCCCGTGAAGTCGCCGATTCGGCGTACTTCATGGACCAGGGCATCATCTACGAGTCCGGGGATCCGAAGAAGATCTTGGTCACTCCCGAGACGGATCGCCTAAAGAGCTTCCTCTCGAAGGTCTTGTAGAAGGCGAGGGTCACGCGGAGATGATTCACCCTGATCTCGCCCTCTACCGCGACTCGTTACCACCAGCGTCGGACCCCCGTACGACGCCCGTGGTCGAACGTCGGCGTCGCTACGGTGAACTCACTGCGTCACGTCGCGGATCTCCGCCCGACATGGCGAGCGTCGAGACGTCCGAGTGGCACTTCAGTGGACGGACGATTCGCTATCGACGCTACGAACCACAGAGTGGTCCTCGGGGGATCGTGCTCTACGCCCACGGGGGAAGTTTTGTTCTCGGTGATCTCGAGACTCACGACGCGTTGTGTCGGAGAATCGCTGACGATCTCGGAGTGATCCTCATCGCGGTGGAGTACCGACTGGCTCCGGAATACCCCTTTCCGGCCGGACTCGACGACGTCGCGGAGGCGATGAGGGAGGTGGCTCTCCACCGGTCTCGATACGCGTTGAAGGAACTACCGGTGATCGTGATGGGAGACTCGGCCGGGGCGACTCTCGTGACGGTGGCGTGCCGCGAGACGCGCGACGACAATCTCGCCATCGCGGCCCAGGCACTGATCTATCCGACGCTCGGCCCCGAAGTGGTCACCGACTCGTCCCACGCGTTTGGCTCGGGATACTTTCTCGAGATGGACCACTTACGCGCCGACTACGAGTCGTATCTCGCCGGAGGCGTCGAGCACACCGATCCCCGAGTGTCCCCACTGCTCGCCGACGACCTTGCCGGACTTCCACCCGCCGTGGTCATGGTCGCCGAGTGTGATCCGTTGCGCGACGAGGGGGTGGCGTACGCGGGACTACTCGAGCACTTTGGCGTCGAGGTGGAACTTCTCGAAGCGCGAGGAATGGTTCACGGTTTCGTCGGCTTGGCGGGAGTTATCGAGGCCGCTCGCGTCGACCTCGATGACTTCGCAGACCACGTGGCACGGTTCACTCTTCCTGAGAGCCACTAAGAAAAACACCGTTTTCCCGTCTCGTAGACTTCACTTTCCACCCGGGGTCGAGTGAGGAGAGCGGTGACGTGAACGGAGCTCACCTGCGGCGAAATCCCTGGGTGGTCCTTTCCGTCTTGTGTGTGGCGGTCTTCCTCGTTGTGGTGGACAACACCATCGTGAACGTGGCGCTGCCTATTCTCTCGGAGCGACTTCACGCCTCCAACGCGGGACTGCAGTGGATTGTCGACGGCTACTCCCTCCCCTTCGCGGGACTCCTCCTCGCGGGGGCGGAAGTTGCTGACCGATACGGTCGGCTTCGAGTCATGAACAGCGCCCTCGTGGCCTTCGCCCTCTGGAGCGTTCTCGCGGCGACCAGTCACTCGATGACTCAACTCCTCGTTGCCCGCGCCCTCATGGGCGCCACGGCGGCCTTCATCTTCCCGGCGACACTCTCCCTCGTGACCGTCGCCTTCGACGATGAGGCGCAGCGAGCCAAGGCTTTCGGGATTTGGGGGGCGACGGCTGGCGTGGCCATTGCTCTCGGACCCGTCGCGGGGGGATACCTTCTCAATCACTTCTGGTTCGGCTCGATCTTCCTCATCAACCTTCCGGTCGCCCTCGCCGCGCTCGCGCTGACCTGGTGGCACGTGGGTGAGTCTCGCAGTCCTCTCCTTCGCCGTCTCGACTGGTCGGGCCTCACGCTCGGGACTTCTGGAGTGACCGCCCTCGTCTTCGCGATCATTGAAGCCCCCTCGTGGGGCTGGTTGAGCCCACGGGTACTGGGTCTTGGGGGTGTGGCGGTTCTTCTCGGGGCGGGATTCGTGGTGGTCGAACGTCGTCAGTCAGACCCGTTGCTCGACGTTCGACTGTTCTCGCGGGGACCATTCTCCGCTGGGGCGATTGCCATTGCGACCAGTTTTTTCAGCCTCTTCGGCGTCATCTTTTACGTGACGCAGTACTTTCAAATGGTGCGGGGCTACTCCGCACTCTCGTCGGGACTTCACACGTTGCCCTTCGCTCTCGTCACCATGGTGACAACACCGCTCGCCGCCGTGGTGGCGCTGAAGGCGGGGGCTCGCTGGGTCGTGGGGGCGGGATTGGTCACGATGGGCACCGCGATGATCTGGATTGCGTCGTTGTCGGCCCACGTGGCCTACGTCCTACCCATCGTGGGTGCCATGTCCCTCTTTGGAGTGGGCTTCTCTCTCATTACGCCGACCTCGACGGCCGCGGTGATGGGGTCACTGTCACCGAATCAAATTGGTTCGGGGGCGGCGGTGAACGAGACGACGAGAGAACTCGGGGGGACTCTCGGAGTCGCGGTGATGGGTTCGCTCTTCGCGTCGGAATTCTCTCGTCGCGTGACCGAAAACTTTCGACACCTGGGCCTGCCTCGAGCGTTGCAAGTTGACGCGCGAGGGTCGATGCAGGCCGCACTTTCGACCATCGAGCACGTGTCTCCACAGGCTCGCCCCACGGCCTCCGCCCTGGTTCAAGACTCCTTTATGTCAGCCTTCCACCACACCACCGTGGTGGGGGGACTCGTGGCTATCGTGGTCGGAGTGATTGTCGCTCTCTGGCTGCCCAGCTCGACGTTGTCGCGCGGCGGACGATCCCTCGTTCGCGGAGCGCGGGGGTGATCTGGGAGATCCACCCGTCGAATCGGGACACCGGCCTACCTCTCGAGGGGGTCAGGGTTCTCGATTTGTCGAGAGTCCTCGCGGGACCCCTGGCGGCGATGATTCTGGGGGACCTCGGGGCGGACGTCATCAAAGTGGAGTCACCGGCGGGTGATCCCGTGAGATCCCTCGCTCCACCTCGCTTCGGGGATGACGCGACGTACTACCTCGCGGTGAATCGTCACCGTCGAAACGTGGTGGTGGACTTTCACGACGACGCCGACGTCGAGGCGCTCGCCCGGTTGGCCGAGCGGGCCGACGTCATTCTCGAGAACTACCTCCCCGCCCAGCGCGACTCGCTCGGTATTGATCGGCTGAAGGCGCGAGCCGGGCACGCGGTGTGGGTCTCGGTGACCCCAGCGGCTCCGGGAAGCGAGCTCGAGAACCGACCGGCCTTCGATCTTCTCGCCCAGGCCCGCGGAGGCTTGATGGACGTTACCGGTGAGGTCGGGCCCACGAAGGTTGGTGCACCGTTATCGGACGTGGTGACTGGTCTCTACGCCGCCGTGGCGGCACTGGCCGGACTCGCGGGTCGGCGAGGGGGTTCTCACTTTCACGTTCCCCTGCTCGACGCGACTCTCGTCTCTCTCGTCAATCAAGCGCAGGGATATCTCGCCACCGGCGTCGAGCCCCGCCGTCTAGGTAACGATCACCCCAGCATTGCGCCCTACGGACCAGTCCAGTGCTCCGACGGCGTTCTCCTCCTAGCCGTCGGCACCGACGCCCAGTTCCGCCGTCTCGTTGACGATCTGGGAGATGAGGTGCTCGGTCGCGAAGCGTGGCGCACGAACGCCGGTCGCGTCGCCGATCGTGACGCTCTTCGCCGAGCCCTCGACGCGGCCTTCGCGGTTGAGTCGAGAGAGGCGTGGCAGCGTCGACTCGACGCCCTCGACATCCCGGCGGCCCCGGTACTTTCCGTCAGTGAGGCCCTCGATCAACCCGCGGTGCGCGACAGCGATCTCGTCGTCGAGACCGACGGTCCCGCGGGGCGCTTTCGCACGCTCGCCAGCCCGATGTTCGTCGACGGCGAACGACTCGGGGTGCGACGTGGTCCTCGTCGACTCGGGCAGGACTCCGACGAACTACTTGGAACCCGACTCCGGGACGATCTCGAAAGCCCGTAGGTTTCGGATGCGCTCCGCGCGACGCTGGCGCAACTTCTTCTCCGACATTTCGGACAAACTCACGTAGGCCCGCATGATGGCGGCGTGAAGATTCTCGACGGTGTGGAACGGGGTCAGGCCCTCGGCGACCACTTCGTCGATCAAGCCCAACTCCAGCTGGTCGGCGGCGCTCGAGCGCATCGTGGACACGGTGACCTTGATCTGGTCGGGAGTGGGCGCCGCCGTCTTGTAGAGAATGGACGCGGCGGACCGAGGCTCGGCGACGAAGGCCATGGCGTTCTCCAGCATGATGACGTGGTCGGCCATGGGGGTCGTGGCGAGGCCGCCACCGGAGCCGAGCGCACCGGCCACGACGGTGATCACGGGGTGCGGGTAGTCAATACCGCGCAAAATCGATCGGGCGATGGCGCGAGACTGTCCGCGCCGTTCACTCTCGAGGGTGGGGCGCGCGCCGAGAGTGTCGGTCACAAAGACGGCGGGCAGTCCCAGGCGCTGACCTACGTCCAGCATCCGCTCCATGTAGGCGAAGTCTTCGGGGCCGGGGTTGGCCGGACGCTTCACGACGGTGTCGCCAATGCGTTGGTAGGAGGGTTGGGTGCCGACGACGACGAAGGGTTGATCGTCAATACGCGCCAGCGCGGCCACGACCGCGGGGTAGCGACGGAAGTCCGGCTCTTGCACGTAGTTGTAGAGAGCGGTGGCGTCGGTGAAGGCGTAGCGGACGATGAACTCGAGGTCGACACGGTTCGCGTCGGTCATGAGGCTCTGGTAGCGCTCGACGAGCGCGTCAGCGGGGTCAGTGGCGGCCCGACGCGACCCGTTCGGGTGAAGAATGTCCCCTTCGGAACCGTCGTCGAAGGCCGGCCCGTGAATGCCCACGCTGCCGAAGACGAAACTACGCCGGGCGTCGATGGCGGAGACGTTTCGGATGGACGGGCGCGACTGAGCGTTCAACTGATGTTGACGATCGGGGAGGTGAATCGAGTCGAGCACGGAGTCGAGGTAGTCCACGACGCCACGCACGTCGGAGAGAACGACGTCGATGTTTCGATCGAGCAGATTGGTCTCGGCGCTCTGGGACCCCGAGGGCACCGAGGCGCCTTCGAAGGCTTCAATCACGTTCGGTCCGGCGAAGCCGAAGTCAGTCCCCGAGGTGGCGATAATCAGGTCAGCGTTCGGTACGGCGCTCGCCGACACCCCGCCCCACACGTTGCCGAGGAGCACGGCCACTTGGGGTAGTTGCACCCGTTCTTTGTAGTGACGAATGGCCTCTACCATGCGGGTCATCTGGGTCAAGCCGGCGAAGTTCTCGTGCTGGCGCACGCCGGAGGAGACGTAGACCGAGATGAACGGCAACTTCTTCGAAATCGCTAAGTCCGCCGCCGCCTGGAAGGTCTCTCCGGAGACCACGCCGAGCGATCCCGCGAAGAAGTCCCAGTTCATGGCGTAGAGCACCACACTGTGTCCCCCCACGGTGGCGAGGCCGTAGTGAGAGGACTCCACCTGACCACGTCCGTACTCGCGGCGCAGCTTGTCCAGATAGGATTCGTCCTTCTCGCCCTGGGCGCCTCGACGAATGAGTCCAATGAGGTCGCGCGAGATGCGCCAGCGCTCGTGACTGGGCTTGAAGTTGACGAGTTCTTGCAACTCTTGTAACTCGCGAGGGCTGTTGACCTTCCGGCGGCCCTTCAGGTGAGGGCTCTCGGGGGCCTGGAACTCGGGAAGTCCGACGGGTAGCCCCTCACCAAGAAAACTGGTGTCGACGTCGTCGTGGGTCGGCGAAACGCCGTCGAGAGGGGATTCCATGACCCTAAATTATGCCACAGGTCGTCATTTTTTCGTCCCGAACTCTTAACGCGCCGGTAACCCCAACGCGCTAGGCGTCGCGTCGATTCACCATCACGATTCCCGCCCCGAGCAGGACGAGAACGTAGAGCACGAAGATGCCGGTCGCCTGGTCCCACGTGAAGGCGCTCGTGAGGTTTCGCACCTGTCCCGTGCTCGACATCATGGAGGCACCGAGGTCGGAGGGCAACCACTTTTGCATGTGGTCTTGCCAGCTCGAGGGCAAGAACGCCACCACAATTGGGAGCACGAGTAACGCCGACACGTAGACGCTGATGGTTCCCGCGGTCGTGCGTAACAAGAGACCGAGGGCGAAGCCGAAGAGTCCGAGCAGGGTCATGTAGACCCCCGTCATAAACACGGCGCGCAAAACGGTGGAACTGGAGAGCGACGCGGTCGGAACGACTCCGTGAAAGATGCTCTGACCCAGACTGAAGGCAATGAACGCCACGATCTCCGAGAGAACGAAGATGGTGGCAAGTAACACGAGGGCCTTCGCGAGGACAACTCGAGTCCGCTGGGGTACTGCGGTGAAGGTGGAGCGAATGGAGGTCGTGGAGTATTCCGTGGTGATCGCGAGAGAGGCGACCACGCCGATGGCGAACTGACCGAAGTAGGTGCCCACGAGAGAGTTGGCCACCGGATCGAAGGTCAATTTCTCAATGGTGCTTCGATGAGGCCAGTTGCTCTTCAAAACCCACGAGATGAGTGCACTGAGACCGATGGACAGGACGACGAAGGTGATCATTCCGAGGACACTGGCGCGCACCGAACGAAACTTGATCCACTCCGCGCGAACGCTCGTGACGATGGTGGCCTGGCTCATGAGTCCTCCTTGCGGTGCCCGTACTCGACACTGTCAGCGGTCAAGTCCATAAAGACCTCCTCGAGGGAGGCCCGTTGGGGAGTGAGCTCGCTGAGGGCCACGCCCGTCTCGAGAGCGAGTCGCCCGATGCGCTCCGAGTCGAGATTGCTGACAATGAGTGAGCCATCTTGACCGGCCTCCACTTCAGCACCGGCGTGACGAAGGGCATCACTCAGTCGGGCGGAGTCGAGACTGCGCACCAGCACAGTGCCCGCAGCCGACGAGGTGAGGTCGGCGATGGATCCCGAGGTGATAAAGCGACCCCGCCCAATCACGATGATCTGATCTGCCGTGAGAGCCATCTCGCTCATGAGGTGAGACGAGACGAAGACCGTACGGCCCTCGCGAGCCAGGGTTCGAAAGAACTCTCGAATCCAGCGGATTCCCTCCGGGTCCAGCCCGTTCACGGGTTCGTCGAATAACAACACGGCGGGGTCGCCGAGAAGTGCAGCGGCGATGCCGAGGCGTTGGCTCATCCCGAGAGAAAAACTCCCTGCCTTCTTCTTCGCCACCGACGCCAGACCGACGAACTCGAGAACTTCATCTACCCGGGCGTTCGAAATGCCGTTCGCGACCGCGAGGGCGCGAAGGTGATTACGGGCACTGCGCGTGGGGTTGAGTGCCTTGGCGTCGAGCAGGGCGCCCACGTGGTGCAGGGGCGCGTTCAAGTGGCGATAGGGAGTCCCGTCGATGGTGGTTCGACCAGAACTCGGAGTATCTAATCCAAGAATGGCTCGCATCGTGGTCGACTTGCCCGAACCATTGGGTCCAAGAAATCCGGTGACTACCCCGGGTTTAACCTCGAAACTGAGGTCGTCAACCGCGACGGTCGACCCGTAGCGCTTGGTCAGGTGTTCGACGGTGATCATACGGGCGAGCCTACAGAGCCACTATGGCCCCGTCGGTGAGAGAGACCTAAGAATGTATCAACTGTTACAAATGGTGAGCCGCGCACTCGCGGCAGATCCCCGCCAGGGCGACGTGGTGGGGGTTCAAGTGGAAGCCCTGGCTCGAGTGGAGTTGTTCGGCTAAACCATCGAAGAACTCGGTGGGTACCTGCCACGTGCCGCCACACACGTTGCAGGTGACGTGAGCGTGGCCCCCGCCGACGAGGTGGTACACCGCCGCGCCGTGTCCGGTGTGGGTGTGCTCACAGAGGCCGAGTTCTTCGAACTCTTCCAGAATTCGGTAGACCGTGGAGGGAGAGACGTCCTCTACGAGTGAGTCCACCCGAAGGCTGATCTCCTCGGCGGTCAAGTGTCCCTCGGAGTCGCACAGGACGTGAGCCACTGCTCGCTTGGGTTGGGTGACCCGTTTGCCGTGGGCGCGCACCACCAACACAATCTGGTCGACGGTGACCGTGGAGCTCACGTGCGTAGCCTAGAGCGTGTCGTCTTCATGGAACGCCACTGCGGCGACTCTACGAGGCAGGTGCCGCCCCCGCCTCGGGCGGAGGGTTGAGCGCAGCGACGCGGCGAAGAACAACGACGCCGAGGATGCCTCCGAGCACCGTGGCGATGTCGAGTCCGGCGGCGAAGGCGCCGTACGTCGCCGAAGCGGCCCCGAAGAGGCGCGAGGCGATGAGCAGCGGAATCGTGAAACCCATCGCACACAAGAGCGAGCCTCCGAGAATCTCGCTCGGTCGTAAACCGTGGGGTAGGCCCAGTCGAGGGGCGAGAAGCGAGACGAGAGTGATTCCGAGAACTTTGCCCCCGATTCGTACTACCGCGATGAGTCCGATGACGCCTCCCGCCTGGCGAACCTCGGTCCAGGGAAGTCCACTCGCGACGAAGGCGAACACCGGAAGGACAACATCGCTGGTGAACCGCGCGCTCAGGGCTTCGAGGTGGGCGCTCTGACGAACAGGCGGGGTGAGGAGTCCACCCACAGCTCCCGCCAGTGCCGGTTCCACCCCCGCTGCCGCGAGCAGAATCCACGTGAGACCGGTGACGGTGAGCGCGAACACCACGGGTGGTGTGCGACGCCGGGTCGCGAGGGCGATTGCGATGACGACACCCGCGCTGACAAGGGGTAGTGCGTGAACGTGAGCCGACGTCGTCGTCGAGACGACCACCACCGAGAACAAA
The DNA here is from genome assembly GCA_021826255.1 of Actinomycetes bacterium. GTDB lineage: Bacteria > Actinomycetota > Acidimicrobiia > Acidimicrobiales > RAAP-2 > RAAP-2. Next base: position 4,545 of record JAKBAZ010000019.1, on the reverse strand, counting down.
TCGTCGGCCAGAGCGAGGGTCAGAATGAATGTTCTCAAACCTCGCGGTAGCCCTTTTCCCACGAGAGCGAGTCCGGCCAGGGCAAAAGCGACGTCCGTGGCCATGGGGATCGACCACCCCCGAGTGAGGGCCGAATAGTGCCCGAGCGATCCCACCAACCAGGCTCCCGAGCCCGCTCCCACCATTCCCCCCAATGCGGCGAGTACGGGGGCGGCGAAGTGGCGCCGGTGACCCCCGAGAAACTCGCGGGCGAGTTCGAGGCCGACGCCGAGAAAAAACACCGTCATCAGCCCTTGGGTCGCCAGGCTGGACAGCGACAGCGACACCGCGCCCACTCCCCAGCGGCCGCGAGTCACTGTGGCGTAGGAGGGCGATGCGACGGCGCTCCACACCAGGGCCAGTACTGCGCCGGCTCCCATCAGACCCGCGGCGAAGCGCGGAGGTCGAGGTGTGGCCCAGCGCACGGAAAAACTCTAGTGAAGTGAGTGTTGATCGGAGAAACTAGCCGATAGGCTAGATATCTCACTTCCCGGCACGACGAGAGGAACGTATGACGTCATTGACCACCGGTACCCTGGCGAAGCGGGAACTGTACTGGGTACTCGGGGCGCTCATGTTGGGCATGCTGCTCGCCGCCCTTGACGGCACCATCGTGTCGACCGCCCTACCGACCATTGTCGGAGACCTGCACGGCGCTAATCACCTGAGTTGGGTGGTGGTTGCGTATTTACTCTCCTCTACGGTCTCGACGCCGCTGTGGGGAAAGTTGGGTGATCTTTACGGGCGAAAGACGTTTTTTCAAGCGGCCATCGCTATCTTCGTAGTGGGATCCATGTTGTGCGGCATCGCCGGCAACATGATGCTGCTCATCGTGTTTAGAGCCCTACAGGGTCTCGGCGGTGGGGGACTGATGGTGGGAGCTCAGGCCGTCATTGCCGACGTCGTCGCACCGCGCGAGCGAGGCCGCTACTCGGGACTTTTTGGAGCGGTCTTCGGGGCGGCAACGGTGCTCGGTCCTCTCCTTGGTGGTTTCATCGTGGAGTACTTCTCGTGGCGATGGATCTTCTTCGTGAACTTGCCCTTCGGGATTCTCGCCATGATCGTGACGGCGGCCGCGCTGCCCTCGAGTGCGAATCGGGTGTCTCACGTCATCGACTACCTCGGAATCGTGGTCCTCACGATCTCGGCCTCGGCACTGATTCTGGTGACCTCCCTCGGGGGCACCTCCTTCGCGTGGATTTCGTGGCCGTCGGTGCTGTTGACCGTCGGGGGAGTAATCCTCGCGGGAGTGTTCGTGGCGATTGAGCGTCGGGCGACAGAACCGGTCTTACCGATGGGGCTTTTTTCGAATCGGGTGTTTAGTTCAGCGTCCGCCATCGGATTCGTCGTCGGTTTCGCCATGTTTGGTGCGATGACGTTCTTACCCCTCTACTTCCAAGAGGTCCGAGGGGCATCGCCGACGAACTCGGGCCTACGACTCTTGCCGATGATGGTGGGCCTCTTCGGAGCGTCCATCGTGGTGGGTCAACTGGTGGCGAAAGGCCGAAAGTATCGCCCCTTTCCCATTGCGGGAACCATCGTGATGACTCTGGGGCTCGGGCTACTCGCGACTTTGGGAATTTCGACGTCCAGTTGGCTGACCGCCTTCTACATGTTCGTGCTGGGGACGGGTATCGGGCTCGTCATGCAGATTCTCATCACCGCGGTGCAAAACGCCGTCCGGCCCGAGGACATCGGCTCGGCGACAGCGGGAGCCAACTTCTTTCGTTCCATCGGCGGCTCGTTCGGAACGGCCGTGTTCGGCGCTCTCTACATCAACGAGCTTCCGCGGCAAATGGCGTCGGGTCTCGGGGCGATTCACTACCACGGCCCGGCAATCGCGGTGTCTCACTTAACCCCGCAGAGTCTCCACGCCCTTCCGCTCGACGTGATTGGCGTGATCATCCACTCCATTTCGTCCAGCATCGCGACCATTTACGTGTGGGCTGTTCCCGTCGGAGTCGTGGCCGTGGTTCTCAGCTTCACCCTCCCCGAGATCGCCCTGCGCTCGAGTCGCCACCCGGTGGCCGACGAGATTCCCTTGTCCAACGTCGATCCCGTGGCGTAGCGAAATCGCAAGAAATCGCGAGGAACCAGCCGACATAGTTAGGCTAAGAAGTCCGAGAAGCCGTATCGGGTCCGGCCCACCGGCGTTACGATAGAGCCATCGCGGAAGGAGGTACCGTGCCGCTCTCAGAGCATGACAAGAAGATCATCGCCGAGATGGAAGAGTCTCTCATCCGGCACGATCCACACTTCGCTAAGAGTTTGCGGGACACCAACGTCTACTCGCACGGCATGCGCCGCGTGAAGTGGGGGGTTCTCGGATTCGTCGTGGGACTGGCCCTCCTCGTCGTCTTCTTTACGACCCTTCTCCCGGTGGCTCTCGTGGGAGTAGCCCTGATGTTCGCTTCCGCTGTGGTCATCGAGCGCAGCGCGCGTCGGCTGGGGCGGGCTGGCTGGCGCGACTTGACCCGTCCCGGGGGCGAAGAGGGTCCGGGCTGGCGGGGGCGTCTGAGCGGTCGTCGTCCCCAGTGACCTCCAGGGCCCCGTCTGGCCCTCGTTGGTTGGCCCTGGACATTGGTGGAACGAAGGCGGATGTTGCCGTCGTGTCCGCGGGGGGAGTTATTGAACGCCGGGGCCGGGTGCCCGTCTCGGGAAACGCAGAAGTGGCGGCGGAGTTAGTAGAGCGCGCCCGTGAGATCTCCCGAGGACTCTCCGTCGAGGGCGTGGGAGTGGCCTGTGCGGGACCGGTATTCGACCGTGGACGAGTCTCACCGCTCAATATCCCCCAGTGGCGAGACTTTCCTCTCCGTGACGTCCTTGAAGAGGCCCTCCAGATGCCCGTCCGCGTCGAGGGAGATGTTCGAGCGCTCGCTCTCGCCGAACAGCACTTCGGCGGTGCTCGAGAGATAAACAACTTCGCGTCGCTCGTTGTGTCCACGGGAATTGGTGGAGCCGTCGTCATGGATGGGCGCCTCCTCGATGGTCGAACGGGAAACGCCGGACACCTCGGGCACGTCATCGTTGTTCCCGGGGGACACCTCTGTTCCTGTGGCGCACGGGGGTGCCTCGAGGCTGAGGCGTCGGGGTGGGCCATTGAGCGAGACACGGGGGACTCCCCAGTTCATGCCGATCTCGACGTCCGAGAGAGAGTCGCCGCGCTGGTCGGGCTCGGAGTGGGGCAGATGTTGGCCGTCCTCGACATACCGACCTGTTTTGTGAGCGGATCGGTGGCCCTCGGATTTGGAGAGGACTTCTTTCGCGCGGCCAACCTCGCGGCCGCCGAGGTCGCTCGCCTCTCCTACTGCGGCCGAGTCGAACTCGTCCCCAGCGCGCTTGGAGCCGACGGGCCGATTCTCGGAGCGGCCTGCGTGGGTGGGGCGTCGTGATCCCTCACGCGCGTTGGTGGCCGCGAGGGCTAACTCGCTACCTTGTGCGTCATCCCCTCGATCTCGTCGTTCTCGCGCGCGTGGGGTGGCGTTTTCGACGTGATCGATGGTGGGCCCAACCCCCGTTTCTCCCCGTCCCGGATCCTCGCTACTGGGAGTTTCGGCGTCTGACCGCAGTCGGCTCCGCGGGCACTCTGGACGCGGTCTCTCTTGTCGCTGCTGCGAGGTGGTCTCTCGCCCAGCCTCGGGGCCACTAAGTTGGCCCTGTGGGCCGAGTCCTACTCTTGAACGCCACGTTCGAGCCCCTCCAGTTGGTGAGCGAACGCCGGGCCATCGTCCTCGTCCTCGCCGGGCGCGCCGAAACGATTGCCGTGCCCGAGCATCCCCAGTTGTGTCGATCAACGTCCACTCACGTGGAGGTCCCCTCAATCGTGAGGTTGCACGACGTCGTTCGGATTCCTTCCAAGGTTCGCACCCCTCCGCTCACCCGCCGAGCTCTGTTGCTACGCGATGGCTACCGGTGCGCCTACTGTCTCGAACACGCTGACACGATTGACCACGTCGTACCGAGGAGCCGAGGGGGCCGCCACGAGTGGACCAACGTGGTAGCGGCGTGTCGACGGCACAATATGCAAAAAGGGGATCGACTGCTCGAAGAGATTGGTTGGCGAATGCACTTCGAACCTCGAATCCCCGACGGTCCGTGGTGGCGTTGGCGTCACGTGCCCGACCCCGATCCCCTCTGGGCACCCTTTTTACCCATCGCTTCGTGAGAGACGAGGTCGAGCCCCTCTACGACTACGACGTGGTCCGCCGCCTCAAGCAGGCGACCATGTTGATTGTGCACGTCAGCGAGCCCGTCCTCGTGCTCGGGTCGAGCCAGTCCGACGATCTCATCACGTCCTCATTGGCGCCACCGAGAAGGCGCCGGCGCGGTGGTGGTGGGGTTGTGTTACTGCAACCCGATGACCTCTGGGTGGACTGGTGGATTCCCGCCAACGACGCCCGATACCGATCGGACGTACGTGAGGCGTCGAGTCTCGTGGGGGACTGGTGGAGAGATGCCCTCGCTGCGCACGGAGTCGACGGCGAGGTCCATCGGGGACCTGCGTTG
>JAKBAZ010000018.1 GCA_021826255.1 Actinomycetes bacterium | reverse complement strand
CCATACTCTCCGACCGCTGAAGAGCGAGAAGAGCACTCGAAAGCCCTAAAGCGCTACCTCTGGCTGTGGCGGCGACCTCGTCTCTATCTCGCGGGAGCCGTCGTAGTGGCCCTCGTCGCGGCGTCCTTCGTGCATTGGTGGTTTTCTCTGATCGCGCTCGTGGTCATCGCGGTGGCTGCACTCGACACTCAAGTGTCGCTGAGTCGCGCGCTCAACTCCGAGGGAGCGATGGCGACTCGACTCCTGGAACACTTCACCCCGGCGGGTGACCCCGTGGCCCGTGTGCGCGTCGCCACGCTCGTCGAACGTCTCGGAGCGACGTTCGGAGTCGATGGCGTCAGCAGTTTCGTGGTCGAAGACCCTGTGTACAACGCGGCGTTGGTCCCCAATGGCAACGGTCTATCGCTCTTCGTGACGGATTCTTTGGTGAAGGACAGTGAACTGATCGAATTAGAGGGTGTGCTCGCCCACCTCTTCGCTCGAACTCGAGTAGGGGTGTTGGAGCGTCAGGTGGCGTCAGCCCTGCTCGACATCACTCCGGAGCGTCGTGACGCCCTGGCGGGACGGGGAGTTCTCTATCGCTGTGACGAGGTGGCGGCGGCTCAAATTCGCTATCCCCTGGGACTGGCTCGGGCCCTTCGTCGTTGTGCGGCTCAAGACGCCACGAGTCGCTACTTTTCCTCCGAGCAGTACCGAATGGAGCGCGCGGTCTGGTTTGACGCTCATAGCGACCGAGCCAACGCCGAACTCTCCGACCTCGACGACGCTACGTTGCGGGCCATGGCCCTCGAGGAGTGGTGAGAGTCTCCGACCGTTAGGCTGTCGGCATGACGGCAATGAGTTCACACACGGGTTCGACCTTGGTCAAGCGGGGCTTGGCCGACATGCTTCGAGGGGGCGTCATTATGGACGTCGTCAATCCCGAGCAGGCCCGCATCGCGGAGGACTCGGGTGCGGTAGCGGTGATGGCCCTGGAGCGAGTCCCCTCCGACATTCGTCGAGACGGCGGAGTGGCGAGAATGAGTGACCCGGAGATGATTCAGGGGATTCAGGCGGCCGTCACGATTCCGGTCATGGCGAAAGCTCGAATCGGGCACTTCGCGGAGGCCCAGATTCTTCAGTCCCTCGACGTCGACTACATCGACGAGTCCGAGGTGCTGACCCCCGCTGACGAGGAGAATCACATCGACAAGTGGGCCTTCACGGTCCCCTTCGTCTGTGGTGCGACCAACCTCGGCGAGGCCTTGCGCCGGATCGGCGAGGGTGCGTGCATGATTCGCTCTAAGGGCGAAGCCGGCACCGGAAACGTCGTCGAAGCGGTGCGCCACCTGCGCACGATCATGACTCAGATTCGACGGTTGAAGAGTGCCGACGAGGCCGAACTCTACGCCTTGGCAAAAGATTTGCAAGCCCCCCTGCCCCTCGTTCGAGAAGTGGCCGAAACGGGAGAACTGCCGGTGCCGCTGTTCTGCGCGGGTGGCATCTCGACGCCGGCCGACGCGTCCCTGGTCATGCAGTTGGGGGCCCAAGCGGTGTTCGTGGGCTCGGGCATCTTTAAGAGTGATGATCCGGTGAGGATGGCCAAGGCCATCGTCGAAGCCGCCACCCACTACCTCGACCCGGCCATCGTCGCCAAGGTCTCGACGGGCCTCGGAGCCGCGATGAAGGGATTCGAGACCGCCACCCTCGAAGTCCGCTTGGCGGAACGCGGCTGGTAGTGCGACGCATCGGCGTGCTCGCCCTCCAGGGCGACGTTCGTGAACACTCATCGATGCTGGAGCGAGTGGGCGCCAGAGTCCAGTGGGTTCGTCGCCCCGAACATCTCGCCGAACTCGACGGGCTCGTCATCCCCGGTGGCGAGTCGACCACCATTGCCTACCTCTTGACGACGTCAGGTCTGCGTGACCCTCTCGGCGTGGCATTGGGAGAGGGTCTGCCCGTCTTTGGAACCTGCGCCGGGCTCATCATGTTGGCCTGTTCAGTGAGTGACGGACGTTCTGATCAGTGGAGTTACGGCCGGCTCGACGTGGCGGTGCGTCGCAACGGCTACGGACGCCAGGTCGCGAGTTTTGAGGCCGACGTCGAGGTGAAGGGCCTCGGTCCGGTACCGGGAGTCTTCATTCGAGCACCTCGAATTGAGGGCGTCGGCGACGACGTGCACGTCTGGGCTTCGTACGATCACGGCGACGGAGAACACCCCGTTCTCGTGCGCCAGGGTTCGGCCTGGGGTTGTTCGTTTCACCCCGAACTCACGTCCGACACTCGACTGCACGAGTTGTTCGTGGGCGCCGTGGACGAAGCGTTACGATAGCGGGGCCCTGAAGGGCAGGAGGAAGAATGTCCGGCCACTCGAAGTGGGCGACGACCAAACACCAAAAGGCCGCCAAAGACGCGGTCCGCGCCAAGGTCTTCGCCAAGTTGATTCGTCAAGTAGAAGTTGCCGCCCGAGAGGGTGGTGGCGACCCCGAGGCCAATGCGGCCTTACGCACCATGTTCCAAAAGGCTCGTGACGCGTCGGTTCCTCTCGACACCATCGAACGAGCGATCAAGCGCGGTACGGGTGAGCTCGAGGGAGTTCGCTACGAGGCCATCTCCTACGAGGGCTACGCCCCGGGTGGGGTGGCGCTCATCATCGAGACCCTGACCGACAACCGCAATCGCACGAGCGCGGAGATCAAGCACCTGCTGTCGAAGAACGGTGGCAGTATTGCCGAGCCCGGGGCGGTGTCGTGGCAGTTCGACCGCAAGGGCACCCTCGAGGTAAAGGGTCCCCTCGACGAAGACCAGTTGCTGGAGTGGGTCCTCGAGGCGGGCGGAGAGAACTTCGAGGCCCAGGGTGATAACTACCTCGTCACCACGGAACCCACGGAGTTGATGGCCGTGCGTGAGGCGATGGAGAACACGGGCGTGACGGTTCTCAGTTCGGAGTTGACTCTCGTCCCGCAAAATCTCATTCCGGTCGACGACGAGCCGGAGGCGAAGAAGATTCTTCGGCTCATGGACGCCATTGACGAGCACGATGACGTGCAGAACGTCTACGCCAACTTCGACATCTCCGACGAGATTCTGTCGAGCGTCGAGGCCGACTAGTCCCCAATTCGCGAGGACCTCTCCGCTAAAGTCGAACACATGTTCGTCTTGGGTATCGACCCCGGCCTCACGAGATGCGGTTTCGGCCTGGTGGAAGAGGTCTCGACGCGCGAGGTGAGAGCTCGACAAGCCGGAGTCATCGAAACGCCCTCGACGGTGCCGGTCGAGGAGCGTCTGACCATCCTCGCGAGGGATTTAGAGATTCTCTACGACGAAGTGAAGCCCGACGTCGTGGTGGTCGAAAAGGTCTTCTTTCAGAAAAACGCTCGGACAGCGATGCCGGTGACTCAAGCGAGCGGGGTAGCGATCGCCCTCGCGGGACTGCGGGGGGTGAGCGTTCGACAGTTCACCAGCCAGGAGATGAAGCTCACCGTGTGCGGTTACGGAGCCGCGTCGAAGGAACAGATCCAACTCATGGTGACCCGCCTATTAGGACTTTCTGAGGTGCCTCGTCCACCAGACGCAGCTGACGCCCTAGGTTTGGCGCTGACCTACCTCCGAGTGGCTCCCCGGGAGCGTTGGCGAGCGGGGGTGAGGGCGTGATCGGATGGCTGAGCGGGCGAGTAGTGGAGTCTCGCGGTACGGTGGTCACGCTCGACGTGGGGGGAGTGGGGTATCAACTCACCACGATCGCCGGAGCTCAGCGTGACGAGCGGCGCGAGTTCTTCGTGCACACCGTGGTACGAGCCGACGCCTTCTTGCTCTACGGGTTCGATACCCCGAGCGAGCGCGACGTTTTCGAGTTGCTCACCGCCACACCCGGGGTGGGTCCCGCGACGGCCGTTGCTGCGCTGAGAACCCTGAGCGTGGCGGACATTAGACGAGCGCTCGACGAGGGCGACACTAAGCAACTCGGCCGGGTTCCCGGCATTGGACCAAAGACCGCGTCACGAATGGTGCTCGAACTGAGGGGTCGTCTCGTCGTCGAGGAACCCGAGGCTCCCAGTCGTGTCCTCGACGCGCTGAAGGGCCTCGGTTACACGGTTGGCGAAATTCGCGAGTCGTTGTCGGGGATCGAGTGGCCCGACGACGACGGCGCTGCTCTTCGCCTCGCCCTGTCGAAGTTGGCGCGCTAGTGGCCCGCCGCGATCTTGATCTCAACACCCCTCAACGAGTGAGTGACCCGGTCGCCCCCGAGGTCGATCGAGTAGTGGAGTGGTCCCTTCGCCCCGAATCACTGGACGAGTTCGTGGGTCAACCCGATCTCGTCGGGCACCTACGAATTGTTCTTAGCGCCGCCAAAGCCCGCGCCCAGTGCGTTGATCACCTTCTCTTCGCCGGCCCCCCGGGACTAGGAAAGACCTCGCTCGCCGCCATCGTGGCGGCCGAAATGGGCGCTGCTCTTCGGGTCACCTCAGGCCCCGTGCTGGCGAGACCGGGAGACCTCGTGGCCATGCTGAGCGACCTCAACTCCGGAGACGTGCTGTTCATTGACGAGATTCACCGTCTCCCACGAACCGTGGAGGAGATCCTCTACCCCGCTCTCGAGGACCGGCGCGTCGACGTCATGGTGGGTCGGGGTCCCTCGTCGCGCTCGATTCGACTCGACCTTGCACCCTTCACGTTGGTCGGAGCGACGACGCGAACGGGTCGAGTGGCGGCCCCTCTGCGCGACCGGTTCGGGTTCGTGGGCCAACTCGACCTGTACCGGGTCGAGGATCTCACTCGCATCGTCGCTCGTTCGGCCCATCTGTTGGAACTCAAACTTAACGACGCGGCAGCCCGAGAGATTGCCCGGCGATCACGGGGAACGCCACGTATTGCCAACCGGCTACTGCGCCGAGTGAGAGACGTCGCCGCTGTCGAGAGCTGGGAGAGTGTGGGTGAGTCCGAAGCCGACGTCGCCCTGAATCTGTTCGGCGTCGATCCGCTGGGGCTCGACAAAATTGATCGGCGCATCTTGGAGTTGCTGTGTGGGCCCTTGTCTCACTCTCCGGTGGGGCTACGCACGCTGGCCCACGCGGTGGGCGAGGAGCCGGCGAGCATCGAGGATGCTTACGAGCCCTTTTTGTTGCGTGAGGGATTCCTCCAGCGCACCCCGAGAGGACGTCTCGCCACGGAGCGGGCCTACGCGCACCTGGGAATTTCGCTTCCCGGGGGCGGATTGGTTTAGGCGCAAGCCTCCAAACGAGTAGGGTTTCTATGTTTATCGACGGAGGACCCTCCATGTTGCTGTTGCTTGCCACGACGTCTAAATCGAACTCGAGCTCACTGCTCTTGCTGCTCTACATCGTCGCGTTCGGACTGATTTGGTACTTCTTCTTGCGTCCGCGCTCCCAGAAGCGCAAGGCCCAGATGGCCGAAGCGCGCAAGGTGACCGTGGGTGACCAATGCCAGACCATCGGGGGATTAATCGGCACAGTGGTGGCCCAGTCGGACACCACAGTGACCCTGCGCACGACGACCGGAGTGGAGTTGGAGTTCGTCTCGAGCGCCATTGGTCGCAAGCTGAACTCGGAGCCGACAGCGGACGAGTCGGCCAGTAGCGACGAGTCGGGACTGCCCCAGGCTCACATCACCGAGGAACCAACCAACGAGGGTGAGGGGGGCGAGGCCCGGTAATGGCCACTCCCACCAGTCAGCGCCAGCGGGGAGCACGCCCGACGGCGTCGCGTCGTTCCCTCATCGTCAGTCTCTTTATCACCGTCGTGATCGCGGTGGGGTCTCTCGCCACGACCCTGACCCTCGGGTGGGGACCCAAGCTCGGGCTCGACCTCGCCGGCGGACTCTCGGTCGTCTACAAGCCCGCCCAGCCCGCGACCAAGACGGACATGCAAGAGGTGGTGTCCATTCTGAGCAACCGGGTGAATGGTCTGGGTGTATCCGGAGCCACGGTGAATCTGCAGGGGACGAACGTGGTGGTCTCGGTTCCCGGGGTTCAAGATGCCCGGACGGTGCTCGCTGAAGTGGGACAGACCGCCCAGTTGTTCTTTCGTCCGGTCATTTGCCAAGTGGCACCCGAGGCCAAGGGCGCGAAAGATCTCTCAAAGGGGACCCTGCCCACCTGTGGGGCGAACTACTTGCTGTCGGCGGCCAACCTAGGGGTCACTCCGGACAACTCCGCTCAGGGCTACACCCTGAATTCAGCCATCGGGGCTGACCCGAAGTTTGCCTCGGTGGCGACGACGACTCCCGCCGAAGACGTGGCCAATCATTACGTCATTCTTCCCGAGGTAGGTCAGGGGAACGCTCGTTACCTCCTCGGACCCTCGGAGTTGAGCGGGACGTCGATTGCTAAGGCCTACGCGACCATCGACGCCGCGGGCGCCTGGGCCGTGCAGTACACGTTGACCGGTGCGGGTTCGAAGCTCTGGGACCAAGTGGCTCAGGCGAACTTTCACCAGTATCTCGCCATCGAACTTGACGGGGTCATTCAGTCCGCTCCGTTGATTCAGCCAACGCAGAGCACTTTCAGTTCCTTTGGTGGTCAGGGACAGATCTCGGGTAACTTCACGCAGCAGACGGCGCAAGCTCTGGCGGTGGCGATGCAGTTCGGTGCTCTCCCGGTCCGTCTGCTGCCACTGACGACCCAGACGGTGTCGGCGACTCTCGGGCACAGCGACCTCATCGCGGCGCTCGGGGCCGGACTCGCGGGCTTGGCTCTCGTGATGCTTTACGTGATGGTGTACTACCGCCTGCTCGGCCTCGTCATCTTCGTCGGACTCGGGGCGACGGCGGCGTTGCTGTGGGCAATTATTTCCGCCCTCGGACACACAGCCTTTGCGCCAACTTTCTCACTCTCGGGGGTGACCGGACTCATTGTGTCCATCGGAATCACCGTCGACAGTTACATCGTGTACTTCGAGCGATTAAAAGACGAAGCACGGTCCGGTCGCACCCTGAGGACCTCGGTGGACCGGGGATTCAAGTCCGCGTGGCGTACGGTGCTCGCCGCGGACACCGTGTCGCTCCTCGCCGCGATTCTCTTGTACCTCGTGGCGGTGGGTGACGTTCGAGGATTCGCCTTCTTCCTCGGCTTGTCGACTCTGATGGATATCTTCTTCACCTGGTACTTCACCCGTCCGCTCGTGATTCTTCTCGGTCGTCGTCAGGGTCAGGGGAACTCGATACTGTCCATGGCGGCCGGACTCGGTGCGGGGAGTGCCCATGAGTGAGATCACAGCACGTCCGATGAACGGCTTTGGACGCCTCTACCGGGGTCTCACCACAGTTGACTTTGTGGGTCGGCGCAAGGTGTGGTTCAGTGTGTCGCTCGCTATCATCCTGATCGGTTTGGCGTCGCTGGGGATTCGGGGCTTTAACTTCGGCATCGATTTTCGTGGCGGAAGCTCCTGGGAGGTCAACTCCGCACAGACGTCCATCTCCGCCATCACTCAGGCGGCCCAGTCGGCGGGACTCTCGAATCCGACCGTTCAGAAGCTCGGAAGCCAGACGTACCAAGTCACCGCCAACTTGAACTCCCTGTCGGGGAGTCAACAGGTGTCCGTGACGAACAAGGTCGTGAACGCGATCGCCAGTGCGGCGAAGGTCACTCCGAACTCGGTCTCCACCTCGAGCGTGGGCCCGACGTGGGGTTCGCAGATCACGAGTCGCGCCCTCCTCGCCCTGCTCTTGTTCTTTGCCGCGGTAGTGATCTACATCAGTATCCGTTTCGAGCCGAAGATGGCCTTAAGCGCCTTCGTCGCCATGCTTCACGACCTTTTGGTGACGGTGGGGATCTACTCACTGTTCGGTTTCCAGATCACGCCCGACACCGTCATCGCCATTTTGACGATCCTCGGATACTCCCTCTACGACACCGTGGTGGTGTTCGACCGAGTGCGTGACAACAGCCGCAACATTTTGAAGAGTGGGGATTTGACCTACTCCGACATGGTGAATCTGTCGATGAACCAAACCCTGGCCCGATCCATCAACACGTCGCTGGTTGCGATCTTGCCGGTGCTCGCCGTACTCATCGTGGGTGCCTACATTCTCGGAGCAATCACCCTCGAGAACTACGGACTCGCCCTCGTCGTCGGTCTCTTTTCTGGCGCGTACTCCTCGATCTTCATCGCCTCGCCGCTGCTGGCCATGATCAAGGAACGAGAACCGCGCTACCAGGAGCTCACCGCTCGCTTGCTCGGAAAGGCCGGACACCACGCCTTTTCGCCCGCCGAAGCGGCTCGCCTGGCCTCCGAGAGTTCCCAGCGCATCGCCGGCCTGACGGTGGCGCCGGGTACGTCGGTGCAACCTCGAGCGCGCAAATCGAAGCGGCGCTAAGCCGTAGGCTGACCCCGTGGTGAGTTTGAGCTCGCGCGCGGCCATCGATCCGGTGCTCTGGGACAGCGTCGAGCGGTTGGTCACGCGCTTTGAGGCGCATCACCCACGCGAGGAAGGTGACCTCATTCGTCGCGCCGGAATCGTGGCGATCAACGCCCACGAAGGTCAACTTCGTCGCACCGGTGAGCCCTACGTCACCCACCCGATCGCGGTGGCCGATATCACCGCGGAACTTGGACTGGATGCGGTCACCGTGGCGGCCGCGCTACTCCACGACGCGGTCGAGGACACCGGGGTGACTCGCCAGTGGCTCGAGGAAGAGTTCGGGGCACGGGTCGCCGACATCGTCGACGGGGTCACGAAACTGGACCGACTCGAGTTCGATTCGAAGGAGGCTCAACAAGCGGCGACGATTCGCAAGATGTTCATCGCGATGGCCAAGGACTGGCGGGTGTTGCTCATCAAGTTGGCTGACCGCCTGCATAACATGCGAACCATTTCGGTGATGCCGCAACACCGTCAGCGGGCCATCGCCCAAGAAACCCTTGACGTTTACGCACCTCTTGCTCACCGCTTGGGTGTTCAACAGGTTCGTACTCAACTCGAGGACCTGTGTTTCGCAACGCTTCACCCCAAACGCTACGCCGAAATTGAGCAGATGGTGGCGGCCCGTCAGCCCGAGCGAGAGGCCTACCTCGACGAAGTGATGAAGACCCTCGAGTCAAAGTTGGCCGACTTTGGCATCGAGGGGGAGGTATCTGGGCGCCCGAAGCACCTCTGGAGCATCTACGAGAAGATGGTCGTCGGCGGTAAGGAGTTTGACGAAATCTTCGATTTGGTCGGACTGCGAGTCATCGTCGAAGATGAGCGGGAGTGCTGGGCGGTACTCGGCGCTATTCACGCGCTGTGGTCCCCGGTACAGGGACGTTTTAAGGACTACATCAACTCCCCGAAGTTCAACCTGTACCAGTCGCTTCACACCACCGTGATTGGTCCGAGGGGCAAGTCGGTCGAAGTTCAAGTGCGCACTCACGAGATGCACCGGCGCGCCGAGTTCGGTGTGGCCGCCCACTGGGGCTACAAGGAGGGCGCGAGCCCGCGCGAGTTGGCCTGGATGCAACGTCTCGCCGATGTTCACGAGGAGGAGAGTGACCCGATCGCCTTCCTCGAGGCGATGAAACTGGACCTCGGACACGACGAGGTCTACGTCTTCACTCCGAAAGGTCGGGTGATCGCGCTGGCCGAGGGGGCCACTACCGTCGACTTCGCCTACGCGGTCCACACCGAGGTCGGGCACCACTGCGTGGGGGCCAAAGTCAACGGCCGTCTGGTTCCTCTCGACACCGTCTTGCACTCGGCCGACGTGGTGGAGATCGTGACCTCGAAAAGTGACACGGCCGGTCCCTCGCGGGACTGGTTGAACTTCGTACAGTCCTCGAGGGCTCGCACGAAGATTCGCCAGTGGTTTCAGCGAGAGCGCCGCGAAGACGCCATCGAGACTGGACGCGAGGAACTGATCCGGGCTCTACGCCGTCAGGGCTTGCCCGTCGCCACCTCGCTCAACTCCGACGCGCTCGAGCGAGTTATCTCCGCGTCGAACGTTGAAGATCTCGACGGACTGCTGATGGCCATCGACTCCCACCAAATTTCGGCGCTCGCGGTCGTGCAGCGTCTGGAGCGTGAACTTCAGGGCGGCCAGAGTGAACAACTGCCCACGACGATTACGCGAGCCCCGCGGACTCAGCGGTTCTCGCGCCGAGGCGCCGGGGTGTACGTGGAGGGACTCGACGACGTCATGGTGCATCTCGCGCGGTGTTGTTCGCCGGTACCAGGCGACCCCATCATGGGGTTCATCACCCAGGGGCGTGGGGTGTCGGTGCACCGAGATGACTGCTCCAACGCAGTGGCGTTAGCCCATCGATTAGGTGAACGGGTTATCGACGTCGAGTGGGACGGCGGAACTCGGGGCCAGTACCGCGTAGTTCTGGAGGTCCTCGCCTTCGATCGAGCGCGGCTGCTGCTCGACGTGTCGAGAGTGGTCGCCGAGCACCATTTGAACATCATCTCGTCGTCGACCGCCACGTCGGGATCGCGAATTGTGCGAATGATCTTCGACGTCGAACTGGCCGATCCGGGCCACTTGAGTAGCCTGGTGGCGGCCCTCAAGGCCGTAGATGGCGTCTTCGACGCCTTTCGACAACTGCCAGGACACCACAAGACAACGTGAGCGACACCCCAACTTTCAGTGCCCCCATCGGGACGCGTGACGTCATCGGACCCGAGTCGGCTCAGTGGGAGGGTCTCGTCTCGCTCTTCGCCACTCTCGCTCACCGGTACGGATTCTCGCTGATCCTCTCGCCCCTCTTTGAAGATGTGGGGGTCTTTCACCGGGGGATTGGAGAGGAGTCCGAGGTCGCCAGTAAGGAGATGTACGTCTTCGAGGATCGTTCGGGGCGTCGGCTGGCTCTGCGTCCCGAGGGTACCGCCTCGGTGGTTCGCGCGTTCGTTCAACACCATCCGCTTACGCCCTTCAAGGCCTGGTACATCACCCCCGCGTTTCGCTACGAGCGCCCCCAAGCGGGTCGCTACCGCCAGCACCACCAGGTGGGGGTCGAGGCCCTGGGGACTGACGACCCCGCCGTGGACGTCGAGGTGATCTCGCTCGCCGCTCGTTTCTACGGTGCTCTCGGTCTGCGTCGAGTCCGTCTTCTCATCAACTCCATGGGCCACGACGAGTGCCGTAGCGCGTACGTGAATCGTCTGGGTGAGTACCTTGCTTCTCACGTGGCAGACCTCTGCGATGAACACCGCGAAGTGTGGTCGAAGAACCCGTTGCGCCTCCTTGACTGCAAGAAGGATGCGTGTGTGGCGGTGACCTCCGAGGGTCCGATGCTGATCGATCACGTGTGCGAGGACTGTCGAACGCACTTTGTCGCCGTCACCGAGGGTCTCGCCGCCATTGGCGTGGAGTCCGAACTCGCCCCTCGTTTGGTGCGAGGTTTCGACTACTACACCCGTACGACCTTCGAATTCGTCTCCGACGCCCTCGGGACCGCCCAAAACGCCATCGGTGGTGGGGGACGTTACGACAAGCTCGCTGAACAACTCGGGGGCGATCCGACCAGTGGAATCGGCTTCGGTAGTGGAGTGGAACGGCTACTGCTCGCTCGAGCAGCCGAGGGAATCGAGACGCCCCTACTCGAACGGGGCCTCGACGTTTTCGTTGTGGACACGACGGGTCACGACCGGGCGACCGTCCTCGTTGACACTCTTCGAGGGGCGGGATTCTCCGTTGACCGGGCCTACGATCAACGCTCCATGAAGGCGCAAATGAAGGTCGCCGACCGCTCGGGGGCGGCTCTAGCGCTTATTCTCGGGCCTCGCGAGGATGAGGTCGGGGAGATCTCGATCCGAGACCTTCGTGGTGAAGGCGGCCAGCAGAACGTGACACTCACGGACCTCGTCGCGGAGTTGACGCGACGGCTCTCACAGTAGGAAGAACTATGGATAGCGTTGACGCAACTTCAATGAGAGACGCCCTCGTGGCGTCGGTGACCGACGAGTGGATTGGACGGCGACTGAGCGTCTGTGGATGGGTCGCTCGTCGGCGCGAGCACGGTGAACACCTGGCGTTTCTCGACATTCGCGATCGCTCCGGAGTCCTGCAGTGTGTTGTGGAGGGCTCTCTCGATGTACGTCCCGAGTACGTGGTACGAGTGACCGGAACGGTGAGTCAACGCCCCGAAGGAACGGTGAATGAGCGTCTGGCGACGGGTTCGGTGGAGCTCACCGAGTGTGTCGTCGAGATCTTGTCCAGCGCGGAGCCCGTACCGTTCCCGCTCGACGGGCGCACCGACGTCGACGAGTCGACCCGCCTCCGGTATCGCTTCCTTGACTTGCGTCGTGAGTCTCTCCAGCGGGCGCTTCGCCTGCGGGCGAGGGTCACGATGGCTCTGAGGGCGGCGATGAGTGAGCAGAGTTTCGTGGAGGTGGAGACCCCCCTCTTGTGGGCGCCCACGCCCGAGGGGGCTCGCGAGTTCGTCGTGCCGTCTCGCCTGCACGCCGGCGAGTTCTACGTTTTGCCTCAGAGTCCTCAAATCGCCAAGCAACTCCTGATGGTCGGCGGCTTCGATCGATACTTCCAAGTGGCTCGCTGCCTGCGCGACGAAGACTTACGCGCCGACCGACAGTTCGAGTTCACCCAACTCGACCTCGAGGCGTCTTTCGTGACTCAAGAGGACGTGATGGGTTTTGTGAGCCACGCCGTCGCAGAGGCCGCGCGAGTGGCGACGGGGGAGGACCCCGGGGAGTTCGCGACGATGACGTGGGCCGAGGCTCTCGATCGCTACGGCACTGACAAGCCGGACTTACGTTTCGCCATGGAACTCGTAAACCTCACCGACGCGTTCGCCGAGACCTCCGTGAAGGCCTTCCAGGCGCCCTGCGTGAAGGCCATGAGGGTACCGGGTGGAGCGCACTTCTCACGGACCCGTCTCGACGCTCTCACCGATCAGGCCCGTCAGCTGGGGGCGAAGGGACTCGCGTGGTTCCGCGTGACCGCCGAGGGTCTCGATTCGCCCCTCGCCCGCTTCGTGTCGGAGGCCGAAGCGTCCGTGCTCGGCGCCGTCGACGGCGCCGAAGTGGGAGACCTGGTCCTGGTTGTCGCCGACGAGTACGCCCTGGCTAGTCGAGTGCTTGGCGCACTTCGTGTAGCGATTGGGGCCCCGCCGGTGTCGGAGGGACCGTATCGGTACGTGTGGGTGACCGAGTTTCCCATGTTTGAAGGGGTGGACGACGACGGTCACCTCGTCGCCGCGCACCACCCGTTCACCATGCCTCACCCCGAGGACCTCGATCTCATCGAGACCGATCCGATGCGAGTTCGTTCGGCCGCCTACGACCTCGTACTGAACGGCTGGGAGTTGGGCTCAGGGTCGGTGAGAATCCACCGTTCCGATATCCAGTCACGCATCTTCTCGGCTCTCGGTATTTCGACGGAGGAGGCCGAGAGTCGATTCGGATTCCTTCTCGGGGCCTTTCGGTACGGCGCTCCGCCCCACGCGGGTTTCGCCTTCGGCATTGACCGACTGGTCGCCATCTTCGCTGGCGTGGACAACATCCGCGAGGTCATCGCGTTCCCCAAGACCCAGTCGGGGGCCGACCTCATGACCGGGGCTCCAAAGTCCATCACGGAACGTCAGATGCGCGAGTTGCGACTGCGACCCTCGGTGAAGGGTTAGAGGCGTACGTCACTGTTTGACGCGTCCGCGGAGAGCCGTCGGAAGGCGGAGGCACCCCTCGCTGACCGGTTGCGCCCCGCGACACTGGATGACGTGATCGGCCAGACCCACCTGGTCGGTCCGTCGGGACCCCTACGCCGACTCGTCGAGTCGGGTCGGCTCATCTCCATGATTCTCTGGGGACCGGCGGGTAGTGGCAAAACCACGCTCGCCCGTCTCGTGGCCGAGGGTGCCCAGTACCACGTGGAGGCGGTGAGCGCGGTGGCCGCCGGAGTCAAGGAGATTCGCGCGGCGCTCGAGGCCGCCCGCGAGCGACTCGGGATGGAGGGGCGTCGGACCGTACTGTTC
>JAKBAZ010000017.1 GCA_021826255.1 Actinomycetes bacterium | reverse complement strand
GCAAGGTCACCACGGTCGAGGACCCCGAGTGGACTCGTCGCTATCTCTCGAACGATGACCGGGAGAAGGCGTTCGGGGGACGCATCGAGGTCCTTCGTCGAGACGGCACTCGACTCAGTGACGAGATTGCGGTGGCCGACGCCCACCCGCTCGGAGCGCGTCCCTTCGCGAGACCTCAGTACGTGGCGAAGCTGCACGATTTGGCCGCCTCGACCGTAGAGCCGGAGGAGGTGGAGCGATTCATCGCTCGCGTCGAAGCCCTGCCCGATCTTCCCGGTGAACTCTTGGGCGAGGTGAACCTCGTAGCGTCGGCTGAGGTGGTGCGCCGAGAAGAGCCGAGTGAGGGAGTGCTGTGATTCTCCACACGACGTCGAGCGCTAGCGAACGCCGTCGCACTCTCCGAGACCGCCTCGATAGAGGCGAGATGGTGCAGATGCCGGGGGCCTTCACCCCCCTGTCGGCTCGACTCATCGAGCGCGCCGGATTTCCCGGGGTGTACGTGTCGGGGGCCGTGATGTCGGCGGAACTCGGACTCCCCGACATTGGACTCACCACCCTCAGCGAAGTGGCGCAGCGAGCGGGCCAGATTGCGCGAACAACCTCCTTGCCCGTCCTCGTTGACGCCGACACCGGCTTCGGTGAACCCCTGAACGTGGCCCGCACGGTCCAGATCCTCGAGGACGCCGGGGTCGCTGCCCTCCACCTCGAAGACCAGGTCAATCCCAAGCGCTGTGGTCACCTCGACGGAAAGTCGGTGGTGGACCGCGAGAGCGCCACTCGACGTATCGCCGCCGCGGTCCGGGCGCGTCGGGATCCCTCCCTCCTCGTCGTGGCTCGATCGGACGCCCTGGCGAGTGAGGGATTCGAGGCCATGCTGGATCGACTGCGGGCCTACGTCGACGCGGGGGCCGACGCCGTCTTTCCCGAGGCGGTGACGACTCTCTCCGACTACGAACGGGTACGCGAGGCTCTCGGCGTTCCGGTGCTGGCCAACATGACGGAGTTCGGTAAGTCCGAGCTGTTCTCGGCGAGCGATCTTCGCTCCGCTGGCGTCGGCATCGTGATCTACCCGGTGTCACTCATGAGACTCTCCATGGGCGCCGTGGAGCGAGCCCTCAGCACCCTGCGCGAGGAGGGGTCGCTCGCCTCTCTCGTGCCCGAGATGCAGACTCGGGCACGGCTCTATGAGGTCCTCGACTACGAGTCCTACGGGGAGTACGACGACGGGATTTTCACGTTCACTCTGCCCGCTGGCGAGCCAGACGAGTGAAGTCGGCTGACCTTTCAGCCCAGTTGTCGTAGGCGTCAAAGCTCGGGGCGCCCGGCGAGAAGAGGACGGTTCCGCGCTCGAGGAGACCCCGGGCGAGCCCGACGGCGCTCGCTAGGTCGCCGGCGTCGAGTACGTCGAGCCCCGAGCGGCGCGCGAGCTCACCGAGGCGTGCGCCCGCTGGACCGATAGTCACGAGGTGAACGTCGTTGCGGCGCGAGAGGGCGTCCACGAGGGGCTGGTAGTCCACTCCACGGTCGAAGCCTCCGGCGATGAGGACGAGAGGCCCCGAGACGACCTCGAGAGCCGCCACCGTGGGTAAGACCGACGTGGCGAGGCCGTCGTCGACGAAGGTGATTTCCCCGTCGTGCGCTACGACGCTCAAGCGACCGGGGAGCGGAGTGAACTCCTCGTGTCGATCTCTGGCGAGGCGGACCACCTCCTCGCTCGGGCGCTGGAGAACTGATGCGACGAGGTGCACCGCGAGGTCGAGATTACGCGCGTTGTGACTCCCGACCAGACGGAGAGTTCGGGCGAGGGAGGCGACGGTGTCGTCGGGACTCCCGAGTCGTCGAACGTCGCCGGGCAGCTCGAGGTCTTGGAGGGAGGGGTCGGCGGAGAGGAAGGTGACGTGGGAGTCGTCGAGGTGAAGAAAGGACAACTTGTCGCGCCGGTAGGTGGCCTCATCCCCGTGCCAGTCCAAGTGATCCGATCCGAGCGACGTGAGTCCCACTGTTCGAGGGCACCGACGAAGGTCGGTGGCCTGGAAGCTGGAGACCTCGAGGACATACCATCCGCCCTCGTCCGCGAGGTCCGGGTCGTAGGGGGCGACGCCGATGTTTCCTACGAGGTTGACGGGTTGATCGGCGCTGCGCAGGAGGAAGGCGACCAGTGACGCGGTGGTCGACTTACCCTTCGTTCCCGTGACGGCGACCAGCCGCTCGAGGGACACGTCGTGCATCCAGAGGGCCAGGGCGCTCGTGACGAGGACCCCGGCGCCTTCGAGAGCGACGAGGTCGTCGCGGTAGCGCGAGAGCCCGGGACTCTTGATCACGACGTGGCAGCGACGCAACTCGTCGAAGGCGTCGCCACTCGAGACCGACTCGCCGATCCGGGGGTGGTCGTCGGCGACGACACGGGGCGTGACTCCGAGGCGCTCGAGCGCACGCAGAGTGGCTCGACCTTCGACCCCGAGTCCCCACACGCCGACCTCACGGCCGACGAGGTCAGAGAAGCCAAGTTCGAGGGGCATAGGTCACTCCTCGCGAGCGGAGGTGATCATCGAGGTGGGCGAGCGGGAGGTCGGCCGCGATCTCCGCGAGGGCCGGCACGTCGGCCCAGGTGGTGTCGCGAGCGAGGATCTGGAGTGCCAGCGCGCACTCGTCGGGGTCCCCCACGCACTCGAAGGGTTTGCGCTCGTCGCCGAGACCCACCAAGGTGCGCAACGCCTGACGCTGGGTTGGCGACGAGACGGGCTCCACTCCGAGGGTCTCGCGCAGTCGTAGGCGCTCGATGAAGGGTGCGAGCACGAGGTCGATGAAGAGGCACTTGTCGCATTCGCCGCACC
This sequence comes from Actinomycetes bacterium, assembly GCA_021826255.1. Lineage (GTDB taxonomy): Bacteria > Actinomycetota > Acidimicrobiia > Acidimicrobiales > RAAP-2 > RAAP-2. The sequence goes on along the minus strand of JAKBAZ010000017.1, from coordinate 11,118 downwards.
ACTGGGCCGCGCGACGGGCGGGGTCGTGAGTGAAGGCCCGATTACAACTGCGAAAGTGGGCGTGATACTGCTCAAGACGCGAGAAGCGCTCTGCCACCCAGATCTCAGACCGATCCCGCAGGGCCGAGGCGACGAGGAGGGAGGGCCCGACGACCTCGGCGAGGGCTCGACTGATCGCCACTTCGGCTTCCAGGGACTTCGACCACTGGTGGTTCACCGGGCGCCCCTCGACCACCACGTTGGGGATGGAAGCCGAGTGCTCGTTACTCATCGCCACCGCTGCGAATCCGCCGCCCCAAGCGACGAGGGCGCTGGCCAGTGTGATGATGGCGGTGACCGGAACGTGACCGCGATAGCCCGGGCCGAGAAGGATCTCGGTGTCGAGGTGTCGCGTCGCGCGAGCGATGTCGAGACCGCTGACTCTCGCGGTGTCCTCGAGTGGTTCGAAGCGCCCCTGCGAGGGCGAGACGATGAAGAGGGTGGTGGGGTGATAGCGGCGAACTCCCTCCACCGTGACCACGGAGTCGATGCCGCCCCCGAAGGGCACGAGAACGGCGTCGGAGGACGACTCGGGTGGAACCCCCTCCGGGGCGACGCTTGGTCCCGAGATCTCGACGCCAGTGAGGTCGAGGTTGTTGCGGAAGGCGAACTCGCCCAGTCCATTCACGAGGGCCCCGCGCAGTAACTCGCGGCCCGCGGGGGTGAGTCGAAGGGGACCAAGCTCGACGCGATCGGCCACGTCGAGCTTGTAGTAGGAGAGTCCCACAAGGGCCGCCAGCAGATCGAGGATCCTCTCGAGGCCGGGACGAGACCAGTCCACGCGGTTATCGAACTCCCAGACTTCGCTCGCGCGCCTCGACCCGAGGTCGAAGTCGAAACTCACCCGGGACCCTTCCCGGCGCCACCCCTCGTAAGTGAACACGGGCGCGGGCGACGCGTGTGGGGCCCCTAACGACACGACCGCCATGCTAGGTCCAGCGCGCCACGGCGGCGAAACGACCGCAGGGCCGGCTCGCCCGGTCGGAGAAGAAGATGCCACCACCGTCGGTCACCTCACGACTCACCCAGATTCGGTCCTCCGCCACGCCGCGAGCGCTCAGCCAGGTCGCGGCGGCCCCCCGGAGATCGAGTCGGGAGCGGTCACCCCCGTCGTCGACGCAGTGGCGCGCGAAGGACTCGTGGGCTCGAACGACCTCGGGTCCCACTTGGTACACCTTCGCCGAGATGGACGGTCCGATCACGACCGACACGTGGGACGGGTCGAGTCCCGCGAGGGCGGTGTCGAGGACTCCCGCGGCGAGGCCGCGCCACCCGGCGTGGGCGACCACGAGTCGATGGGCCGAGATGTCGACCACGATGACCGGGAGGCAGTCGGCGACGAGAACGAGGGCCGGGAGTGACGACTCGGTAGCGACCGCGTCGGCGGCGCGAGGCGAGTTCTGGGCGAGTTCCGTCGCCTCCACCAACGTCGTACCGTGAACTTGCCGCGGAAAGCCGAGGTGGTGAACACCGAGGGCGTGAGCGAGTCGCCGGCGATTGTGTTCGACCCGGGACGGGTCGTCGTGAACGTGGTCACCGAGATTGAGCGAATCGTAGGGGCCGCTCGAGACTCCTCCGCGTCGAGACGTGAAGAAGGCCTCGACTCCTAGATCCTCGAGGGGAGTGGCCCGAAAGAGGTCGAGTCCCCCGAGAGGGTCGGCCCTTAGAGAGAAGTGGCGCACGCGCGACACACCCCCGACACTTCAATGAGATGGCGGACGTCGGAGAACCCCAGTCGTTGCGCGGCGCGCTGCGCGGCGCGTTCGAGCTCACCGTCGTCGAAGTCGACGGTGCGACCGCACTGGCGACACGTGGCGTGGTGGTGGTGAGTCTCGCCCCGCAGGCAGTACCGGGCTTGTCCCTGTTCGTCAAAGGTGAGGTCGAGAACGTCGGCGTCCACGAGAGTTCTCAGGACTCGATACACCGTCGCCAGCCCAATGGAACTACCCAGCTCGCGGGCTCTCGCGTGCACGTCTTGAGCGCTGAGGAGCCCTCCCGACGACGCCACCACCCGTCGGACGATGTCGTCGTTCTTACGCACCGCCGGCCACGACTCCCCACATCACCACGACTCCGACCACGGTCATCACGAGCGTCCAGCGCGAGGGGTGTTTCGCGTGTGCCTCGGGCAGGATGTGACTCGTGGCGATGTAGGTCACGAAACCCGCGAAGAGCGCCAGGTAGAGCGAGACGAAGGTAGTGGAAATGATCCAGTAACTGCCCACCGCGGCGCCACTGACACGAGAGATGAAGTCGATGCCGAGAAGGCGTCGAGATCGCGTTGTCCAGCGCTCGGAACGAACGAGAAAGGCCACGGTGTTGAGACCGTCGTTAAAAGCGTGGACGAGAAGGGCGATGAAGACGGCGACGCCGAGAGTGGAGGACACCCGAAAGGCCGCACCGATACCGACGCCGTCGAGGAACACGTGTCCGACCATGGCGGCACCCGTCGCGATCCCGCCGTCAAGAGTGTGGACGTGCCCGTCTTCGTAGTCGCTGTGATCGGGCTCGTGGGGGGCGCTCGCGCGCTCAATCACGTGCAGAAGGAGGAATCCGCCGACCATCATCAGGGCCACCACCGGAACGTGGCCGACCTGAGAGTGGTCGCTCCCGTACACCGTAGGAAGAAGATCGAACCCGACCAGTCCCAACATCAGACCCGCCGCGAGACCCAAGACGAGGTGGAGCCGGTCTCGAGTCTTGAGCGCGACGAGTCCCCCGAGAGCGGTCGACACCGCCGTCAGCGCGGCGAAGAGAAGGGCGACGTGCATGGCCTCACTCTATATGAGAATGATTATCATTGTCAAATCAGGACCGAGGCGGAGTCGCCTCTCTAGAGTGGCCCCGTGGACAGCGCGTCTCTACTCGAACTCTGCGCGTTTCCGGGCGAACCGCGAGTGGATCTCGCGGTCTCGGGTGGCGCTGACTCGCTGGCGATGGCGTTGCTCGCCCTCGAGTCGTCTCGTGAGGCGTGTCTTCACCACGTGGACCATCACGCCCGGGCGGACTCCGGGGAAGATCGCCACTTTGTCGAAGGCTGGGCCCGCGCCCACGGGGTGCGCGTCGTCGTCTACGACGTCTCGGTCCCCCCGGGACCCAATTTTGAGGCGCGCGCTCGAGCCGAGCGGCGACGAGTACTACCCCGCGGAGTCTTGACGGGCCACACCGCTGACGACCTCGCCGAGACGGTGCTCCTTAATCTGCTCCGGGGCGCGGCGACACCGGGGCTCGGACTCGCGGACGTGGCGACGATGCCCCTTCGACGGTGCCGCCGTCACTCGCTGCGCGAGTGGCTGAGCGAGCGTGGCGAGACGTGGCGAGAAGATCCCACCAACCTCGATCCGGCGATGACGAGAAATCGACTTCGTCGAGAGGTGGTGCCGCTTCTCAACGAAGTATCCCGACGCGACGTCGTACCCCTCCTCGTGCGTAGCGCCGAACAGCTCGCGCTCGATCGGGCCTACCTCGAAGAGGTGGGTCGTCAGGACGTCGAACGTGGACTAGGAGAGGTGGACTGTCGTGAACTCGCCACCTGGGCTCCAGCTCGACGACAGTGGTGGCTGCGCTTTCACCTACGTCATCGAGACGATCTCGGAGAGGTTCATCCGCCGAGTCGGGCCGACGTGTTGCGCGCCGAGTCGGTGGTGCTCGGTGAGGTGCCAGCCTGCGAGATGTCCGGCGGACGTCGACTGACTCGCTCGTCCCAGCGCCTCTCGCTGGTCGTGTCCTCGGGCTACGCTGACCAGTCATGAGTGACGTGCCCTCAAATTCTGTCCCGTCCTGGGCCGCCCCGGATCTAGGAGATGTCGTGGTGTCCGCCGCCGACATTCAACGGCGAGTTGGCGAACTGGGGGCCCAAATCACCCGGGACTATTCGGGCCGACCCCCACTTCTCGTCGGAGTGCTGAAGGGTGCGCTGAACTTCATGGCCGATTTGCAACGCCGCATCGAACTGCCCGTCGAGTTGGACTTCATGGCGGTGTCGTCCTACGGGGCGGCGACAAAGACCTCCGGGGTAGTGCGCATCGTGAAGGATCTCGACGTCGACTTGCAGGGTCGCGACGTGCTGATCGTGGAGGACGTCATTGACTCGGGTCTCACCCTCAACTACTTGCGCCAGTATCTCGGCGCGCGTAGTCCCGCGTCGCTCGAAGTGTGCGCCCTGCTCATGAAGAAGGGGCTCCAGCGGGTCGAACAGGACATCCGCTACGTCGGCTTCACGATCGGTAGCGAGTTCGTCGTGGGCTACGGCCTGGACGTCGGGGAGCGATTCCGCAACCTCGACGGCGTCTACAACTACACCGGGGGGTCGGCTCAGTGATGGACCACGCGAGGGCGCGAGCGGCCGTTGCGGAACTTCTCGCCGCGCTCGGCGAAGACCCGACCCGGGACGGTCTCGTGGAGACACCGCGTCGAGTAGCCGAGATGTACGCCGAACTTCTCGAGGGAGCAGAGACGGACCCCGGTGAACACCTTCGGGTGAGTTTCGAGGCTGGTCACGACGAGATGGTTCTCCTGCGCGACATCCCCTTTACCTCGCTGTGTGAACACCACCTCGTTCCCTTCACCGGACACGCTCACGTGGCCTACGTCCCGGGACCTGACGGGCGAATCACGGGGCTCTCGAAGATGGCCCGGTTAGTGGAGGGCTTCGCCCGGCGACTCCAGGTTCAAGAGCGCATGACCACTCAGATTGTGGAGGCGATCGAACGGGAGATGTCCCCGCGCGGGGCTCTCGTCGTGATCGAGGCCGAGCACTTTTGTATGTCGATGAGGGGGGTGAAGAAGCCCGGGGTGACGACCGTGACGTCGGCGGTTCGAGGCGTCCTTCACGACGACCCGGCGTACCGCGCCGAGATTCTCTCTTTTATTCAACCGCGGGGCGGTCGATGACCCGACGTTCGGTGATGGGCGTCGTGAACGTCACTCCGGACTCGTTCATGGCCGCGACCCGCACCGCTGACGCGGACTCCGCGGTGACGAGGGGCCGCCAGCTCTTCGACCTCGGCTGCGGGGTGGTGGACGTGGGTGGGGAGTCCACGCGTCCGGGCGCCTCCACGGTTCCGCTCGACGAGGAACTCGCTCGAACCATTCGCGTCGTAAGTGAGTTGAGTCCCTGGGGCGAGGTGTCCATCGACACCCGTAAGGAGGCGGTGGCTCGAGCGGCGGTGGCTGCGGGGGCTCGCATTATTAACGACGTATCCGGTTCTCTCGCGTCGGTGGCGGGTGAGCTCGGAGTGGGTTACGTCGCCATGCACGCTCAAGGAACCCCCGACACGATGCAGGACAATCCACGCTACGAGGACGTCATCGGAGAGGTGGAGACCTTCTTGGTGGATCTCGCGCGCGACGCGCGCCGGGCGGGGGTCGAACGATTGTGGATTGACCCCGGAATCGGCTTTGGTAAAACCACGTCACACAACGTGGCCCTGCTCGCTCGACTGGATCACTTCGCGCACCTCGCGTCCGAGTTGGACGCGGGATTGCTCGTGGGCACCTCTCGTAAGCGTTTTCTCGGCGCGTTCTACGACCCTCCACTCGGCGTGGACGACCGCTTGGAGGGGTCGCTCGCCAGCGCGGCGTGGGCCTTCGCTCACGGTGCCACGATGGTGCGCGTGCACGACGTGGTGGAGACTCAACGTGTCCTCGGACTCTTCGATCTGTCGGTGCACGAGGTGTCCCGGTGAGGTCGAAGTGGTCGAGTGGCATCTCTCCTCGGGGATTCGCGTGGGTCTTTCGAGACCGTCTCGCCATCTCCGAGCGACCGGGCGGTTCCACCTTGCAACACCGTCGCGTACGCCGTGACGAAGAACTCCTGTGGTTGAAGAATCAGGGTTTCAACCGCCTCATTTCGATTTTGCCGCCGGGCGGTGTCTCCGACTCGTCGAAGGACCTCGGACTCGCCGTGGTGCACTATCCTCTGCGGGCCGAGCCCCAGCGACCCACGCTGGTGGCCTGTTACGAAGATCTCGACCAGTCCGCTCGTTCGGGACTCGTCACCTTGTTGCACGGGGATGACGTCTCGGATCGCCTCCTTGGAGTCGTCGCGGGTTACCTAGTCTGGGGCGAGCGTGCGGAGCCCCCCGTCGCCATCGCGCTGGTGGAGCGACTAGTTCGCCGGTCCCTCGGACCCGAAGGTCGCGACGTCGTGAGTACCGTATCGGAGGGTGTATGAGTGACGTCATCGAGATTCGAGGACTCAGAGTCCTGGCGATTGTCGGGGCCCTCTCCGAGGAGCGAACTCGAGTGCAACCCCTCGACCTCGACCTGGACCTCGAGCGATCCTTTTCTCGAGCTGCCGAGGGGGACGATCTGTCGGCGACAACGAACTACGCCGAGGTCGTCTCGACGGTCGCCGCACTCGTCCGAACGGGCCAGTTCGTGCTACTGGAAACGTTGGCTCACCGGGTGGCAACTCGAGTTCTCGACGCCAACCCCGAACTGGAGGCGGTAACGGTGGCGGTGCGAAAGCTGCACCCTCCACTTGATGAAGACGTGTCAACGGTGGGGGTTCGATGCCGGCGAAAACGATCCTGAGGCGGGTCTACTTCTCTCTGGGCTCCAACCTGGGTGACCGGGCGAGGTACCTGCGAGACGGAGTGCGCGACGTCGCGCGCGACGAGCCGCACCGAGTGTCGAGGGTCTACCTCACTGAGCCGGTGGGAGGAGTGAGCCAGGACGACTTTTGGAATGTCGTCCTCGAAGTGACGACGTCGGCTCCACCTAAAGAATTGCTCAATCGACTTCGGGCCGCCGAGGCGCGAGCCGAGCGCCTGAGGGAGGTGCGCTGGGGGCCGCGCACACTGGACGTCGACCTCGTCCGGTGGGAGGACGAGGACTCCGAGGACCCGGAACTCACCGTGCCCCACCCGAGGTACCGGGAGCGGCGCTTCGTTCTCGCTCCCCTGCGCGAGTTGAGGCCGGAGTGGGTGAGCGATGAGGATGTGGAGCGCGCCGAAGGCGAGGTTCACATCCTCGGTACACTCGAGGACGTGCAGTAACCGAACGGCACCCCTGGTGGGCCGGAACGGAGATAGAGATGACCACTCTCAGGCGTCCACGCACGGGGGGCCGACCGTGGAGACGTTAAACGGCATCGAGGAGTGGCGCCAGTGGTGCGAGCGCACTCGCCGAGCGGGTCAAACCGTCGGACTGGTGCCGACCATGGGCGCTCTTCACGAGGGGCACGCCTCCCTCGTTCGCGCGGCGCGAGCGCGGGGAGACGAGGTCCTCATGACTATTTTTGTCAATCCCCGCCAATTCGACGACGCGAGGGACCTTGCGGCCTATCCCTCCACCCCCGACGACGACGAGCGGACCGCCGAGGCCGCCGGAGTGAGCGTCTTGGTTCGACCGACGGTCGAAGAGATGTGGCCGGCCTTTCCCCATCCCACGCTCACGTCGGTGAGCGTGGCCGGCCTCTCCGCCTCCTTCGAGGGTCACGATCGGCCGGGTCACTTTGACGGCGTGGCCTCGGTGGTCTCCAAGCTTCTCATCGTGACGGGTCCGTGTTCTCTCTACATGGGGGAGAAGGACTTCCAACAGGTCGCGGTCGTTCGTCAGTTCATTGACGACCTGGGTTTCGCCGTCCAACTCCACGCCTGTCCCACGATCCGCGACGAGGACGGACTCGCTCTCTCGTCACGTAACCGTCGCCTCAGCTCAGAGGGGCGACGTCGGGCCGTGTCCGTGTCGCGTGCCCTGGCTCACCTGGCCGAGGGCACCTGGCGGGCCAGTGAGGCGCGGCGTTTCTTGAGTGAATCGCTGAGAGAGGCGGGACTCGACGTGGCCTACGCCGAGGTCGTGCACCCGAACTCCCTCGTACCAGTGAGTGCCGGGGACTCAGGAGTGGGTCGGGCTCTCGTGGCGGTGCGCGTCGAGGGTGTGAGACTGATCGACAATGGTCCCGTCCGACTCGAAGGGGAGAACTGACGTGTTGCTCGCCATGGATGTAGGTAACACCGAGACAGTGGTGGGCGTCTTCGGCGACTCCGAAGGGGCGCCCGACCTCATCGGTCGTGGGTCGGGCGAACGGGGGCTGGCCTACCACTGGCGAACCTCCACGGTAAGTTCACGAACCCCCGACGAGCATGTCCTCATGCTGTCCCAGCTTCTGGGTCTGGTCGGCCTCGACGTCACTCGCGACATTGGCGCGCTGGCCATCTCCTCTTCGGCGCCGGCGGTCACCACTCAGTTACGCCGAATGACTCAGCGCTGGTTCGCCGATCGCCCCACGACCATTCTCGGTCCGGGCGTGCGTACCGGAATGGCCATCCTGTACGACAATCCCCGCGACGTCGGCGCTGACCGCGTCGCCGACGCCGTCGGCGCGTACGACCTCTACCCGGGTCCTTTGATCGTGGTGGACCTCGGCACGGCCACCGTTTTCGACGTCGTGTCCGCGAAGGGTGAGTACCTCGGGGGCGCGATTGCGCCCGGTGTCATGGTGTCACTCGAAGCGCTGTACGCCCAAGCGTCGGGACTCCGTTCGGTGGAACTCACCGCTCCTCGGTCCGTGATCGGACGCTCGACAGCGGAGTCCATTCAGTCCGGTGTGCTGTACGGGTACGCCGGTCAGGTGGACGCCATGGTGGAACGGATCAAGGGAGAGGTGGGTGACGCGACGGTCATCGCGACGGGGGGTCTCGCGAGTCTGATCGCCCCCCACACGCGTAGCGTCAATCACGTGGAACCCTGGCTCACCCTTCACGGATTGCGTATCGTTCATGAACGACATCACGCAGGAGAACACCCTTGATTCCGTATCGCTACGAGCACACGACGTTCGCCCGTCAGATCCAGGAGAACTGGGCCACCTTGGACGCGGGGGCCGAAACTGCGGACGAGGTCTCGGTGGCGGGACGCGTGATGTTGCTGCGCGTTCAAGGAAAATTGGCCTTCGCCACGCTGCGCGACTCGTCGGGCGAGGTGCAACTGTTCGCGCTCTCGGCCGTCACCGGGGAGTTCGACGAGTTCTCCCACCTTCATCTCGGCGACTGGATTGGCGCCCGGGGTGTCGTGGTACGCACGAAGCGGGGGGAGATCTCGGTCAAGGTGGCGTCCTGGGTTCGCCTCGCCGAAGCCCGACACAACTTTGGCGACAAGTGGGCGGGTATCTCGGACTTTGACGTTCGCTATCGTCACCGCGAGGCGGATCTCTGGGCCAACCCCGACTCGCGAGACTCCCTCCAGCGCCGCTTCGCCGTCCTGCAGGCGATTCGCCGTCGTTGCTGGGACCAGGGGTTTGTCGAGGTGGAGACTCCCATCTTGAACGCCATCGCCACGGGGGCGGCGGCTCGTCCGTTCGTGACCCACCACAACGCTCTCGACTCAGAGTTCTTCTTGCGCATCGCCCCAGAACTGTGGCTGAAGCGTCTCGTGGTGGGGGGATTCGAGAGGGTCTTCGAGTTGGGACGGGTCTTTCGCAATGAGGGCGTGAGTCCTCGTCACAATCCGGAGTTCACAATGCTGGAGCTCTACGCGGCCTACTGGAACGTCGCCGACATGATGGATTTCACCGAAGCCCTGGTGTCTGCGGTGGCACTCGACGTCCTCGGAACGACCGACACGACGTACCAGGAGCGTTCCTTCTCCTTCGCGGCACCCTGGCCCCGCCGTTCGATGGCCGACCTCACGTCTCACGCGCTCGGCGAAGACGTGTCCGTCCACACTCCCCGCGAACATCTCGCGCAACTCCTCGACGATCGCGGGGTAGCGGTTCACGAATCCTGGGGTGCCGGTCGGTGTTTGGCCGAACTGTTCGAGGCCACGTGCGAGCAGGATCTCTGGGATCCAATTTTTGTCACGGATTTTCCGGTCGAGGTGTCACCACTGGCCCGTCGACGCGCTGACGACCCCGAACTCACTGAGCGCTTCGAGGCGTACGCCGCGGGACGCGAACTCGCTAACGGGTTCTCGGAACTGAACGATCCCGACGACCAGCGGACTCGCTTCGAAGAGCAGGCCCGACTCGCGGCGGCGGGCGACGACGAGGCGATGGCCATCGACGAGGACTACATCCGAGCTCTCGAGTGGGGGCTACCTCCGACGGCGGGACTCGGTGTCGGCGTTGATCGACTGGCGATGCTCATCGCCGACGAATCGAATATCCGTGAGATCATCGCCTTTCCCACACTCAAACCGCTACCCGGCGCGGGGGCTGTTTAGTAGGCGGGGAAGTCCTCGAGCAGGGACTGGAGGAAACGGATGAGTCCTTCGCGTAACTCGACGCTCTCCACGACCGCGAGAGCGGCCGTGGCCTGATCGACGAAACCCTGTGCAGCCTTCAGCGTCTCGGTGATGCCCGACGTCGCCACGACGAGTTTGCGGGCCCGTTCGCGCTCCTCGTCGTCGAGGGGGGTACCGAGAATCTGGCGCAACTCCTCGCCGTGGGTGGCGTCGCGCAGGGCGACGAGGGTGGGCAGGTTGTAGATGCCTTCGGCGAGATCTTGTCCCGCGGGTTTGCCTAGCTGATTGTCGGTGGCGATGACGTCGAGGATGTCGTCGCGTAGCTGGTACACCATGCCAAAGCACCGGCCAAACTCCGTGAGGGCGTCGCGGACCTCGTTCGAGTGGCCGGCGGTCAGGGCCCCCACGTGGCAACTCGCGGACATCAGCGCCGCCGTCTTTCCCTCGATGGCCTCGTAGTAGTCGGCGTCGGTGCGCTCGGTGGACCAGATGGTTCGAACTTCGGACACTTGGCCCCGGGTGAGCCACGCCAGCGTGTGAGCCATCAGCCGCGCGACTTCAACCCCGAGGTCGGCGGCGATGCCGGCGGAACGAGCCATCAGGTAGTCGCCACCGACGATGGCCACGAGATTGCCGTAACGAGCGTTGACCGAGTCCACGTTGCGACGAATGTCGGCTTCGTCCATCACGTCGTCGTGATAGAGCGAGGCCAGGTGCATCAGCTCCACGGAAACTCCCCCGAGGAGGTCGTCCCGGGTGGCCGGTCGGGTGCCGAGAGTGGCTGAAGCGACCGCCAAGATGGGGCGCAGACGTTTTCCACCGGCGTAGATCAGGTGAGTTGTCACCTGATCGAGGTAGGGATCGCCGAAGAGCACCGACTCGGCCAGCAGA
>JAKBAZ010000016.1 GCA_021826255.1 Actinomycetes bacterium | reverse complement strand
GGACACTCGACATGCCTCGGGGCAGTTCGTCCGACGTGTACCAGCCCCGCCGGCGAGCCGCCGAGGTGATAACGAACTCCACGGTGGTGAACCAGTGTGAGTCAAAGACCAGAACGGCGTCGGGTTGGAGAGTCTCGAAGACCTCGCGGCGAAGGCGGTGCAGACCGGAGTACAGGGTGCTCTCGCGGCCGTGATTGAGGCCTCGACGAACGTCGTCGGGCAGAACAATGGTGGGCACGTGGGCGAGTAACCCGGCGCCGACAATCTCACCCATGAGTGGTTCCCTCCTTAATCTGCAACGTGGTCAGATCCGAGTAGAAGTCGAGTGCGTAGTCCCCACCCTCTCGACCGATGCCCGATATCCCTATACCCCCGAAGGGTGCGGAGAGGTCGCGGACGAGAAAACAATTGACCCAGATTGTTCCCGCGCGTAGTCGAGCCCCCACCCGCTCGGCTCGAGTGCGCGATGAGGTGTACACGACAGCGGAGAGCCCGTACGCCGTGGAGTTCGCTAGAGCGACGGCCTCCTCCTCACCGTCGAAGGTCTGAAGGGTGAGGACAGGGCCGAAGATCTCGCGCTGGACCACCTCCGAGTCGTTGGACGCTGGTTCAATCAGGGTCGGTTCATACCAGAGCCCGTCGGGCCGACGCGTTCGGCCGCCGAACACGATCCGGTCCCCGCGACTCCGAGCTCGTTCGACGAATCCACTCACTCGTTCGAGGTGCTCGGGGTGGATGAGAGGTGACAGGGTGGTCGCGGGATCTCGAGAGTCGCCGAGAACGTGGCGATCGGTGGCGCGCCGAAAGTGTCGAGTGAACTCCTCGGCCACCTGGCGGTCAACGAGAAGACGAGTTCCGGCGAGGCACACCTGGCCGGCGTCGTCGTACATGACGGCGGCCTTCTCGGCGGCGGCCTCGAGGTCAGCGTCGGCGAACACGAGGAAGGGGCCCTTGCCACCCAGTTCGGCGGTGAAGGGAACGAGGTTTCGCGCAGCGGCTTCACCGATGAGTCGACCCGTCTCGGGAGAACCGGTAAAGGAGATTCGACGCACCCGTGGATCGTTCACAAGGGCCGAACCCACCTCTTCGCCCAATCCCTGCACCAGATTGAAGACGCCGGGTGGAAAGCCCGCCTCGAGGACGAGGTCCATCAAGAGAGAGCACGACAGGGGTGACCACTCGGCGGGCTTCAGAACGACGGTGTTTCCCGCGGCGAGAGCGGGGGCGCACTTCCACGTGGACAGCATGAAGGGCGCGTTCCAGGGGGTTATCACGACGGTGGGGCCGGCGGGCTGACGAAGAACGACGTTGGACGTCCCGTTCGAGTCCCAGCGCCGCGGTTGATAGTGGGCCGCGAGCTCCGCGTAGGCCCGGAAGTTTCGCGCTCCGCGAGAGATGACTCGACGTCGCAGGCTCTCTTCGAGCATGGCCATGTCGCGCGTTTCGACGTGCGCAATCTGGGTGACGTGGGCGTCGATCAGGTCGGCGAGTCGGTGGAGATACTCGCTGCGTTGTTCGTGAGAGAGTGCCGCCCACTGGGGAAAGGCTTGTTCGGCCGCCGTGACCGCGAGATCGGCGTCACGTGGCCCACCGCGTGACACGTCGGCGAGCTTCCACGACCAGTCGAGGGGCGAACGGTCTTCAAAGGTGTCAACAGAGGACACTCGTTCGTTATTGATGAAGTGATCCGGTGAGACCGGCACCCCGTCGACATCGACCCGAGTCACTTTTGGTACCTCGGATGAATGGCGGGGAAGGGGAGATCCTCACGCGGAGTCGGGTGGGGTCGACGTTGACCCCGCCACTCCCACTCTCCACCGAAAGCGGTCGAGAGCACCTCTTCGCTCGCCGTGGGCTGGGCTCCCACCTCATCAGAGACCGGGAGCGGCCCCTCCACCACGTAGTTGGTGAGAGTGCCCAGACCCTCCACGTCGACGCTCACCACGTCGCCCGGTTCCACGGGTCGTGAGATGGCCGGAGTGCCCGACAAGATGACGTCTCCGGGTTCGAGGGTGATGAGACGGGCGAGATCGGCCACGAGGTAGTTCATGTCCCAGGCCATCTCCTCCGTGGAGCCGTCCTGGCGAGTATCTCCGTTGACGGTCGTCCTCAGGTACTTGTGGCGGGGATCCCAGTCGGTGACGAGGCCCGGACCGAGCGGGCACAGGGTGTCGGCCCCTTTGACTCTCAACATCGAACCCGCGTCCGTATCACGAAAATCGTGCAGGCCAAAGTCGTTGGCGATGGTGAACCCCGCAATGAAGTGGGGCGCATCGCTCACGGAGATGCCCCGAGCTCGTCGCCCGATCACGATGGCGACTTCGCCCTCGTAGTTGAGGTAGCGACAGTTACTCGGTCGAACGATTGCTCCGCCGTGGGCGTTGAGAGAGGACAGGGGCTTTTGGAAGTACGTCGGCGCCGGCGGCAGTTCGATCTGAAACTCCCGTACTCGAGAGACGTGATTGAGGTGACAACAGAGAATCTTCGTCGGGGTAACGGGGGGAAGGTGGAGCGCACTCTCTACGGGCACGCGGCGCCCATCACGAGCGACGAGGTAGCCCCCGTCAACCATGACCTCCGTCGGACAACCCTCGAGCAGAATGCGACGAAACTCCACGCCCCCCCTTAAGACAAATCGTTTGTATCTGAATGATAATCTCGCGCTTATCCGGCGAGGGACCGATTTGGTGGGGTCGCCAGGAGAACAGGGGGAGTGATGTCGGAGGACTTCAGGCGTCTGCGAGTTCTGTGGCCGGACCACTTGGGTCTGGCGCGAGGTAAGTACGTGCCGGCGGAGTTGGCGGAGTCGGGAGTTCGTCACTGCAGTGGTACGTGGGCTCTCGGCTACGACCGCGCAATGACCCCCTACGCTCCGGGTTCGCGGTGGAGCGAGGGGCTGCCGGATTTCCAGGGGACCTACGACCTCGCCGAGTCAAGACCCGGATGGGAAGAGGGAACGAGAGTCGTCGTTGCCGACCTCAGCGATCACGAGGGTCCGTCGCCCGTCTCACCTCGCGGAGCCCTTCGGCGGTCGGTCGATGCGTGGCGCACCTTGGGCTACGAACCGTTCGTCGGAATGGAGTTTGAGGCCTACGTGTTCGTGCCCGATGGTCGCGGGGGGTTCACCCCCCTCGACACGCCTGGCGCCTACGTTTACGGCACCGGTCCTTCGGTGGATCCCCACGGCCTCGTCGACGCCATTTGGAAGGCCTGTGAACAGGCTCAGATTCCGCTCGAATCGGTCAACTCCGAGTACGACTCTCCCCAGTTCGAGTTCACACTTCGCTACAGCGACGCACTACGGGCGGCCGACGAGGGCTTCCTCTTCAAGCTCCTCGCTCGTGAAGTTGCTCAGCGCATGGGTCTACTGCTCACGTTTATGGGAAAGCCCATCACCGAAAAGGGAGGATCGGGGCTTCACTTCAACCTCTCGGTGAGAGACTCCGACGGGCGTAACGCCATGAACGATCCGTCGAGTCCGGACGGGGTCTCCGCTCTGTCGAAGTTGATGATCGCGGGCCTCCTCGCTCGTCACCGCAGTCTGGCGGGCATCTGCGCTCCGACGGTCAACGCCTACAAGAGACTCCGACCCGCCTCGCTCTCGGGCTACTGGGCGAACTGGGGTTACGACCACCGAGGCGCGACCGTTCGTATTCCTCCCGAGCGCGGGGAGGCGGGGCGCATTGAGCACCGACTGAGTGACGGGGCGGCCGTGGTGCACACCGCCATGGCGGCCGTCCTTCACGCAGCCCGTCTCGGGGTCGTCGAGGAGCGCCCGCTTCCGCCCGTGGAGGGGGGTAACGGACTCGACACGATCGACGCGGTGCTCGGAGTCCCGTCGTCACTCATTGAGGCTCTCGCCGAACTCGAGGCCGACGAGACGCTCACCGAGGCCCTTGGTTCAACGCTGTGCGCCCAGCACATCGCCGTGAAGCGCACCGAATGGGAGAGATTCACGAGTGCCACCACCGACTGGGAGTTGAGCGAGTACCTCCCCTTCCTTTAGTCGAACGGTCGTCGCGCGCCAGTGTTACGACCACTCAACAATCTCCACGAACTCTGCAACGATTCGGTGTCAGCGCACAGTAACTCCCTAGTTTGAGGGTCGTGCGGTGCGCCGAGCGCGCCCAGAACGTGGGAGAGCGTGATGAGACGAATCGTGAGTGGAGTTCGATGTGCGGCCGTGATGGGCGTGACGGGGGCACTTCTCCTCGGCGGAGTCGTGGCGGCCTCGGGCGCCGGGGCAGCCGTCCTTGCTCCACCGTCCACCACGACCCTCGAGGCGGTTGCGTCGGACGGAACCTACCTGTGGTTAGTAGAGGTACCCTCGTCGCTCGCAGGTGGTACGGGGACCCTGACGCGCGTCGATATCGCGACCGGCTCTTTGGCGACCACGTCGCTCGCGAACCTGCCGAGTGGCAGTGGCTCGTTCTCGATCACGACGAACGGTTCGAGCGTCGTCGTTGTCGATACGTCCACGTCATCGAGTGTCGTCTGGGTGGTTCCCTCGAGTTTGACGCCCTCCAGTAGCCCGGTGAGCATTTCGGGTTCCTCCATCGCTCTCAGTGGTAACGATCTCTACGCGGCGACTCCGTCGTCCAATGTGGTGAACGTCTACAGCATCGCCGGGGGAGTGCTCGGCGCGTCCCCGATCGCCCATCTCACTCTGGGCGCTTCGGCGAATGTGTCGACTATTGACCCTCAATCACTCAGCATCGAGTCCAACAACCTCTGGGTCGTGACCGGGGGATCGTCGAACGTCCTCTACGAGTACACCGTGCCCTCGACGCCCACGACCGGGACGCTCAGTCTCAACCACGCCTACTCCCTCTACGCGGGCGCCACGTCAGCCTCTCCCGCCGTGCCGGCCACCCAAGTCGTCTCTAGCGGATCTAACGAGTACGTGATCTCGTCGAGTTCAGGACAGCAAAGTTCGGTGTTCGAGTACACCCCGTTAGGCGCGTACGTCTCGACGATCTCGCCTGTCGGCTCCGACGTGCTGAAGGCCATCGCGGTCGACGCTAGCCACCTCTGGGCGATAGACGCGACGACCAACTCGGCCCTTCTCGTTGCTCCTCCGGGAGCCGTGAGCGCGCTGAGCGCCGCAGTCACGTCATCGAGCGTGACCCTGACGTGGACTCAGCCGAGTACGACGGGAGCTGTCGTTACGAACTACCTGGTGCAGTACTCCACCGATGGCGGAACGAGTTGGACCAGTGAGCCCCTGGTGGCTGGTTCGACAACGAGCGCTACGGTCTCGGGGCTCCTTAGTCCCGCGAACGATCTCTTTCGCGTGGGTGCCCTCAACGCGCTCACGTCCTCGTTGAGTCCCTACAACGGGGTGAGTTTTGATCAAATCTCCGTGCCGTCGGCCCCCGTCGGAGTGACTGCTCGTGCCGGAGCTGGTGAAGTGACGGTGGCCTGGAGCGCGCCCACCTCGACTGGCGGGCTCACTCTCAGCGGGTACCAACTCCAAGAGTCGACGAACGGTGGTGCGACGTGGTCGCCCGCCCTCAGCTCGCTGCTCGGCCCGTCGGTCACCACCTACACGGTGAGCGGGTTGACCAATGGCGCGACGTATCTGTTTCGCGTTGCCGCGGTGAACTCTCTCGGGGAGAGCCCCTTCGTCTCTTCGCTCGGAGTCATTCCGAGTACGGTACCCCTCGCTCCCCAGAGTGTCTCGGGGACGGCGAGCGCTCCGGGGGCGGTGACTCTCAACTGGGTGGCGCCACTCTCGAGTGGCGGACTCAGCATTCTCTACTACGACGTCCAGTACTCCGCGACGGGCGGCGCGACGTGGACCAAAGCCGGTTCCTCCGTGGGCGCGGCGACCACCACCACGGTGAGCGGCCTGACGAACGGCGTGGGGTACCTGTTTCGGGTGGCCGCAGTGAGTAATACCGGAGAGGGGCCGTTCACCAACGTACCGAGTTTGATCACCCCCGTCGGACCCCCGAGTGCCCCCCAGTCCGTCGTGGCGACCATGAGTGTCTCCACCAGTGCGACGGTGTCCTGGAAAGCCCCCGTGACGACGGGTGGACTCGCAGTGACCTCCTGGGTGGTTCAGTACTCCACGACGAAGGGAGCCACGTGGGTGAACGCGCTCAGTGGCGTTGCTTCTTCGGCGTCGAGTGCCGTCGTGGGTGGCCTCAGCTCGTCCCAGCACTATTTGTTTCGAGTGGCCGCGGTGAACTACGTCGGCGCGGGAGCGTTCTCCAGCGGGGTGGCCCCCATCACTCTGTCGAGCGCTCCTCGCTCGGTGAGTGCCGTGTTCGCGGGAAACCAACGGGTGCTCGTCTCGTGGATCACGCCGAGTTACACCGGCGCCGGCACATTGACGGGTTACGTCGTAGAGGAGTCGTCGACTGGAGGAAAGACGTGGACGATCATCGCTCGTCCGAGCGCCTCAACCTTGACCCTGTCGGTGTCCAAACTCAGCCTCGGCACGACGTATCTGTTCCAGGTCGCGGGGGTGGATTCGGCGGGCACCGGGGCGTTCGGACGAACGTCACCCATTGTGGCCATTTCGACTCCGTCGGCCCCTCGGGGGATTGACGCGACACCGGCGGGTTCGTCGAGTGTCCTGGTGAGGTGGACATCGCCGTCGTCCACCGGAGCGTCCGTGCTGGAGTACTACGTTCTTCAGGCCTCTGCGACCGGAGGCAAGACCTGGACGGTGGTGAACGGTGGTATCTCCACGTCGGCCTACAGCTACACGGTCACCGGACTCGCGAACGGCGTGAAGTACCTCTTTAGAGTGGCCGCTGTGAACGCCGCCGGACAGGGGGCGTTCGTGACGACGAGGTCACTCGTACCGGTGGGGGCTCCGAGCGCACCCCAGAGTGTGTCGGCGGGCGACGTCGCCGGTCATCTCGTGGTGAGCTGGCGTCCCCCGGCGTCGAACGGAGGGTCCGCACTGCAGCACTTCGTGGTGCAGGAGTCGCCCAACGGAGGAGTGAACTGGAGAGGGCTCGCGACTCTGCCGGCCACTGTCACCACGTACAGCGCCACTCGACTGGCGAGTGGTGGTCACTACCTCTTTCGAGTAGCGGCCCTCAACGCCACCTTCGCGAGCCCGTTCGCTCAGACTACGACCCCCGTCACCTACTTCGGCCCACCGTCGTCACCCCTGGGCCTGCGCGTCGTCTCCAACGAGAACTCGACCGTTGTGGTGACCTGGTCGCCACCGAGCTCGAGTGGGGGAAGTGCCGTCGCGGGGTACATCGTGCGACTGTCTACCAACCGGGGCGCGTCCTGGACCGCCGTGACGGCGCCGACGGGTCAGTCGTCGCGCATCTATCGCTTCAGTGGTCTTGACGCCTCACGGATCTACTTCTTTGACGTCGCGGCCCTGAACGCGACGAGTGAAGGAGCGTTCAGCTCCCCACTTCAAGTGCGACCCCAGAAGGGTCACCTGGTTACTCGGGCGCTCCCGATCACGCCGTACGTCGGACACTCGGTCGATCTACGAGTGAGTGCCAGCCAACGTCGAGCTCTGCTCGGGGACCTCACCTTCCTCGTGCGCCACGGAGTGCGTCAGGTCACCCTGCTCGTGGTTCCCCCGAAGGGTGTCGCAGAGTCCACCGCGCTTCATCTGGCTCGCGAAGCCGGACAGCGAGTGAGTGCGTACCTGCACCAACTGGCTCGAGTCTCCCGTCTCGGGAACGTCGCCCTGTCGCTCGTGGTGACGAACGCTCCGGCGACGACACCGGTACTTCGTCTGACGTATCTCTGGCCCGCGTGAGTCGCTCGACGCTGTCGCTCATCTCTGGGGTTGAGCGGAGCGTGGCCCTCGACCTCTAGACTAAAGGGAGAGTCGTTCCGTTTTTCCGTCCCCCCCAGTGAGAGGTGCCCCCCCGTTGAATTCGAGCCCCCTCGCGCCTCGTAGAGGCGACGACGCCCACAGTGTCGCTGGCCCCATCCACCCCCACGGAGAGGTGGTGCCATGATTCAGGGTCCTCTCGCGGGGCGTTACTCGGCGGTGGCGTCGATGGTGATGTTCTCGCTCATTCCTTACCTCGCGCTCTCCGCCGCGCTCGGCCCCTTGACGCCGATCGTGAGTCAGCAACTGCACATGAGTGCCCAGACCTTTAGTCTGGGGACGGGACTGGCCAACGCGGCCTACGCCCTTGGAACGGTTCTCGCTGTACAGTTCGCTCAGCACCTCCCGCAACGACGCATGTTGCTCGCCTACGCGGTGGTGCTCGTCATCGGTTCGGTCGCGACCGCGGCGGCTCCGAACGGCACGATCTTCATCGTCGGCCACATTCTTCAGGGGCTCTGTACGAGTTTGATGTTGATCGCTGCAGTGCCGCCCCTCGCGATCGGGTACCCCGCCAACAAACTTCGCGACACGGCGGTCATTATGAACATGTGCATCTTCGGGGCGGTATCCCTCGGACCTTTGCTCGGTGGTCTGCAAGCTCAGTCACACGCCTGGCGACCCCTCTTCTGGGCGATTGCGGCGGTGTCCGTGGTGGCCCTCGTCCTCGTCGTCTTGACCTTCGAGGACGCTCCGCCAGCCAATCTGGATTCGCCGAAGGATTATGCGGCTATCGCACTGGCCAGCGTGGGTTGTCTCGCCGCGTTTTTCGGGGCCTCCGAACTGACGACCCACTCGCTCGGTTCGTCGATCAGCGTGATACCCCTGTTGGTCGGCCTCGCCCTGATTATCGCTCTCGTCGTCTACCAGTTTCGCTCGCCCCGTCCCTTGCTCACCGTGAGGACGATGATCACCAGCTCCATTCCGGTGGCCGGTATTGCGGTCGCCCTCTTCGCCGCCGCGGCGTCGGTCTCGGCGACGGTGCTGACGGTCGGGGCACTACAAGCCACGACCAGTCCCTTACGGATTGGAGTGCTCTACTTACCCGAACTCGGAGGGGCCATCGTGTCCGCCCTGGCGCTCGGGGCGGTGGTGAGGCGGAGGGCGATTCACTTTCTTCCGCTCGTTGGAATGGCGGTGCTCGCCGGGGGAATACTCGTTTTTAGAGTGTCGGTGCCCTCGAGTACGGCGGCCACCCTCATCGGGTCGGGTCTCACCGGCCTCGGATTAGGCGCCACCGTCGCCCCGGCCCTCTTCGTCGCGGGTTTCTCTCTGCCCTCGGCGAATCTTCAGCGGGTGTTCGCCATCGTCGAACTCTTCCGAGCCGTGGCCGCGTTCATGATCGCGCCCATCTTTGTTCACGTGGCGGTGACTGCCCGCGGTGGCCTCGACGCGGGCACGGCGACGGCACTCTGGATCGGTCTCGGACTGGCCATCGCCGGCGCTCTCGTGGGAGTGGGAATTTACGCCGCCAGTGGCGCGCGTCCCCAGACGCCGGACCTCGATCGTTTCCTCGCAGGACTGGAGCCGGCGTGGGAGTCACCCGTACTCTTCGCCCGCTGGCGGCGTCGACCTACGATAACGGTGAACCATGACTAACTCTCCCGAAAACCACGACGCGGCTCCTGGTCCCGTGCTGTTCGTCTACGACGGAACCCCCGCCGCCGCCTACGCCATCACGCGAGCTTCACAGGAGATAGTGAAGGACCGCGACGCGCTCGTCGTGTGTGTGTGGCAGCCGGCGGACGTGGGGTTTGAACCCGTCGGACACCGTCACTTCGACGCCGACTCCGCTCACGAGGTGTGTCGGGCGGCCCAAGAAACGGCGGACTACGGTGCGCAGATTGCCCGGGAGGCGGGATTCGAGGCCCGAGGGGTCGTGGAGGAGGCCGCGCCGACGTGGAAGGGCGTGATTCACGCCGCGACGCAGCACGGGGCGAGCCTCATTGTGGTGGGAGATCATCGTCACTCCGGTCTCGTGGGTCACCTGCTCTCGGGAGTCTCCTCGTCGGTGGTGTCGCACGCCCCGTGCCCAGTCATGGTGATTCACAGCTAGATCTGGGGTCCACGCCTCGCGTGGCGTGACGTGGACGGACAACCCCAACGACATCGGTGTTGCGCGAGAGACAGGTGTACTGCCGGAAGGGTCGTCACCTAGTTCGACGGCGGATACCGCTCGTGCCTCAGCGAGAACTTGCCGCGGCAGATGGTCACCGCCTGATCGACAGTCCGCAAGAGGACATCGACGAGCGCCGCCGCATCCGTGCACTCACTGAACATGTGCGGGCTCGCCTGAAGGAATGGCAGTTCCTGCGCCTGTGTCGTCGTTAGATCGATTGAACCATCACCATGGTGATGCGTGCGATCGCGCACCTCTACAACCTGCTGTTGCGCTAAGGTGTTCCGCCTGTGACTGAAGGTGCGTTATAGTGCATCTAAACAGTATTAATACGCATTATAAAGAGGTTAGGAATGAAGAAGAGCGTAGCGATGAGTCGTCCGACCGCAGACGCCGCGGCTCTCCTTGGTGTCCTTATCAAGACCGCGCGCGTCGGCAAGCGGTGGTCGCAGCGCGAACTCGCTGAACGCCTCGCCGTCGACCCACGAACCGTCTCGGCCATCGAGTCTGGGTCGCCCACCGTCGCCGTCGGGAGTGTGCTTCAGGCTGCGTTCCTCACCGGCGTGCCGATTTTCGGGCTCGAAGGTCCGGAACTGGCGACCGCCCGACGCCGAGGAGAAGAGGTGCTTGCCCTCCTCCCGAGGCGAGTGCGCGCAGCAAAGAATGAGGTGGACGATGATCTGGACTTCTGAGCCACAGACAGCCTTCGCCTGGGTCTGGCTGCCGAGTCAGGTCGACCCCGTACCCGCTGGTGTACTGAGGAAGTCGGGCTCAGAGTATGAGTTCCGGTACGGCACCTCGTACCTTCAGCGAGACGACGCCATGAGCCTGTTCCCACCTGAGTTGCCGCTTTTGAGGGACTGGCAGTCGCCACGTGACGGCCTCACGATTCCCGGGGTACTGTGGGACGCATCGCCCGACGGCTGGGGCCAACGAATCATCGCTGACCGACTTGGCCGGCCGGGTTCCACTCACGACGAACTCGGCAAAATCACGATCCTGCTGGAGTCTGGCTCCAACCGGATCGGCGCTCTCGACTTCCAGGCCAGCGCGACCGAGTACATCCCGCGCGGGGAGAGCGCAACGCTCGATGAACTCCATGCAGCCGCCGAGGCCCTCCAAGCGGGCACGCTCAACCCCGAACTTCGCCGTGCCCTGGTCGGAGGAACGCTGGTTGGTGGTGCACGCCCCAAAGCTGCTCTCGTCGACGACAACGGCCGACAGTGGATAGCCAAGTTCTCGATGTCGACCGACCCGTATCCGATCGTGAGATCCGAGGCGCTGGCCATGGACCTTGCTCGACGAGCAGGCATTCGAGTACCTGAGACGCGTCTCGTGCGGTCCCTTGGCCGTGAGGTCCTGCTCGTCGAGCGCTTCGACCGGACACCCGACGGGCAGCGTCGCCACATTGTCTCCGGACTCACGCTGCTGGGCTATGACACATTGATTGGCGCGCGGTACTCCTCGTATCCCGACATGCTCGATGTCTTGCGACAGAACAGTGTGGGAGCTGACCCCGGACGCGAACTGTTCGAGCGGATCGTCTTCAATGTTGCCGTCGGGAACGACGACGATCACGCTCGGAATCACTCGGCCTTTTGGGATGGACTCTCGTTGGAACTGACTCCTGCGTACGACATCTCGCCCGGAAATGGCACCAGCGAGCATCAGGCAATGGACATCGGTCGTCCCGGTGAACGAGGAAGCGACTGGCGTACCTGTCTCCATGCCGCTGAGTTGTATGGCCTCGGCCGCGGCGAAGCCTCCGGCATCATCGAACGCATTGACAGCGTCATCCGAGACGAGTTCGACGATGCGGCCGATGCGGCCGAACTGTCGGCCGGTGAGCGCAAGAATCTGTGGGGACTCCAGTTTCTCAACGAACGAGTTGGGCGAATCCCATACCCATAATGGCTGAGCACTTGCGTCGCCATCTCTTGATGTCCTCGGGCGTAACGGCCAACTTACGCGGGGAATGTAGTAACCCTCGAGGCAAGGGCACGCCTGTCAGAACCTGCGGACACGTTCCTGCAGGTTTCGTGATCGGCTTTACATTACGACTTAGGCGAGTCGCTGAGGTCTCCACTCGACGCGAACTGGTTGACGTTTGATACCCGAGATGAAGTTGGAGCGAAGACGCTGACTCTCACCGGCAGATTCGATTCTCGACCACACGCGCGCCATCTCTTCGAACATCACCCGCAGCTCAAGACGCGCCAGATGAGCGCCGAGGCAGAGGTGCGCACTGTGCAGGCCGAACGCCAGGTGGTCGTTCGGCGCTCGGGTGGGGTCGAATCGAGTGGGTGTGTCGAAGCGGTCAGCGTCGTAGTTTCCTGACACGTACCAGAGCACCACCTTGTCGCCCGCTCGGAGTTGTTGGCCGTGAAGTTCGGTGTCCTCGGTCACCGTTCGACGAAAGTGCATCGTGGTTGAACTCCATCGCAATACCTCGTCAACGAGTCGCTTGAGTGCGGCCGTGTCCCAGGTGCCAAGGGTGGAGAAGAGATCAGGCGACTCCATAAAGACACGACACCCCGCGGCCATGGTGTAGCGAGTCGTATCGTTACCGGCCGCCACCATCAGGGTGAAGAAGTTCTTGAGCGCGGTGTCGTCGAGAGAATCACCCTCAGCGTTCGGTTGCACGATGGCGGAGATGATGTCGTGTGTGGGCTGGAGCCGTCGTTCGTCGAGGGCGCGCTGGGCGTACTCGAAGAGTTCGAGGGCGACGGGGGAGCGAAAGGGGAGCAAACGATACGAACTGGTGTCGGTCTGGTCGACGACGTAGTCGGTGAAGTCGGGGTCCGTGTTACCGATGAGAGCGTCGCCTCGCGAGACGAGCCAGTCGAGATCATCGTTGGGTAACCCCATGAGACGTCCCAACATCTTCATCGGGAGTTCTCGCGCCACCTCCTTCACGAAGTCGAACTCGTCCCGGCCCCGAAGTTCCTCCAGAACCTCGCGAGCGAGTTCGCGAACAACACCCTCGTAGTCGGCCACGGCTCGGGGAGTAAAGGGACGAGCGACGAGGCGCCTGAGGCGTGTGTGCTCGGGGGAGTCCATCTCCATCAAGGTGCGCCGAGCCTCGGTTTCCTCGGCGTCCATGTCTTCCATACGAATTCCGTATCGCGAGGAGAAGAGTTCGGCGTGGCGCGACACGTAGAGGATGTCGTCGTACGTCGTGACGCTCCAGAATCCGCGCCCGTCGGACTCGTTCGTCCACGCGACGGGCTCTTCTCGGCGAAGTTCGGCGAAGACGTCGTGGGGAACCCCGGCGACGTAGGTGTCGTGCGACGTGATCACCGATGAAAAGTCCGCGTTCACAAGGCCCCCTCCACTACTTGTTTGTAGCCAAACGATTATGTACCCTACCCCCGATGGAGGTGCCTACGATGGAGGGCGATGAAACCTCTTATCGGCCTCTCCGGACGACGTTGGCCCGCGGCCCGTCTCGGTGACTTTCTACCCGCGGCCATGCGCGACCTGAGTGTGGACCTGCACTTCTCGGACTACGGACGTTCCGTGGCCCTAGCGGGTGGAGTCCCCGTCGAATTGACGAGAGACGCCGACGTTCACGACATCGTTGAACTATTGGACGGCTTGGTCTTGAGCGGGGGCGCCGACATCGACCCGAGCCACTACGGTGCCGAAGCAGCCCCCGAACTGGGCGAAGTGGAACCGGAGCGAGACGAGTGGGAGATCTCCCTCTATCGAGTGGCCCGAGCGAAGGGGATTCCGATTCTCGGTATCTGTCGCGGGTTTCAGCTCATCAACGTGGCTCACGGGGGGTCGTTGGTTCAAGACGTCAGCCTTCACGAGGGGGCGGGCCATCCTCAGTGGGATCGCAGTGGACGTGAGCGCACCCACGACGTGTCCTGCGTCGGTTCGAGCGTCGTCGCCTCCTTGGTCGGCGAGGGGCTCATGGTCAACTCGCTTCACCACCAGATTCTCGACCGACTGGGCCAGGGCCTCATCGCGACCGCTAAGGCGCCGGACGGGGCTATTGAAGCCTTCGAGACGGCCGATGCTCGAGTCCTCGGAGTGCAGTGGCACCCGGAACTCCTTGATG
>JAKBAZ010000197.1 GCA_021826255.1 Actinomycetes bacterium | reverse complement strand
GGACGCCACGACGTGAGCGCAGCCCGGTGGGGTGCGGATGACGACCAGATTGCCCGAATTGTCAACTGATCCGACCCACTCCCCCATCATCCTTCTCAGGTGATCCAGGGGCGCGGCGGCCATGGACGGGGTGGCGGGAATCACGATGCGGCGAGACCCGTGCAGGTCGCGAATCTTGATGGTTCCGAGATCCTGGAGGTCTCGCGTCACGGTGGCCTGCGTTGCCTGGACCCCCTCGGACTTCAATCGAGCCACGAGTTGGGCCGCTGTCGAAATGATCTCGTGTTCCAGTAGTTCGGTAATGCGGTGTTGGCGTTGAGCTTTGCTCACTTTTCCCCCTTCATCCAACGAAGAACCCCGACCATCGCCGATCGGCGGTGGTAGACCTGGCGCCACACGCGCGACGCCGCCGAATCAAGAACCTCGTCGGTGATCTCGTCTCCGCGATGGGCCGGTAGGCAATGCATCACGACGGCGTGGGTCGCGGCGTGGGACATCACCTCGGCGGTCACGGCAAAGGGGCCGAGGTCGCGTCGACGCTGGTCGGTCTCGGCCTCCAGTCCCATCGAGACCCAGGCGTCGGTGTAGACCGCGTCCGCTCCGCGCACGGCGTCCACGGGGTTGTCGACCAACTCCAGTGAACCACCCAGGTTCGGGTCACTCGGATCTTCCCCGCCCCCCGAAGAGAGTTGGTAGCCCGCTGGTGCGCCGACTCGAACGTGGACCCCCGCGCGTCGAAGTGCCACGGCCACACTCCGGGTCACGTTGGTGGCGTCGCCCACGTAGGCGACGGTTCGACCGGCGAGACCGGCGACGGATCCCTCGGCGAACTCGTCAGCCAGAGTCAGCAGGTCCGCGATGGCCTGGGTGGGGTGAGCGAGGTCGGAGAGGAGATTAATGACCCCGAGTCGATCGCCTACCACCTCTCGCCAGCGTTCGAGGGTGCGATGCTCGCGCACTCGAGCGCCGACCAATGAGTACATTTCGGACAGCGTGCGGCCGACGTCGTCCACCGACTCGCGGTGACCGAGCCCAATCTCCTCGTCAGAAAAGAAGGTGGCGAAGCCGCCAAGTTCGTGAACCGCCGTGGAACTTGACG
Source organism: Actinomycetes bacterium (assembly GCA_021826255.1). Classification (GTDB taxonomy): domain Bacteria; phylum Actinomycetota; class Acidimicrobiia; order Acidimicrobiales; family RAAP-2; genus RAAP-2. Next base: position 1,427 of record JAKBAZ010000197.1, on the reverse strand, counting down.
CGCGCGTGCGCAGACTCGGTCGTTCGAAGACGAGTGCCACTCCCTGCCCGGCGAGCAACGTGTCGTCGACGGGGGCCACCGCGAGTCGATAAATCGTCTCAAGGTCACGGTCACCCGTATCGGCGATGGTTAAGAAGTGGCGGGTCACGGGAGAACCTCCGTCGACGGGATGGTGTGATTGAGCACGCCTCTGAGGGCGTGGGGACGGGTACCGTTAGCGAGCACCACTCGACGCGCCCCGGCGTCGAGGGCCTCGAGGGCGGCGTTCAACTTTGGACGCATTCCGTCGCGCGCCGCGCCGGAGTCAAGAAGGTCGGTGAGTTCGCGTCGCGTGAGAGTGGTGAGGACACTCGAGGGGTCATCGGGGTCCGAGCGCACGTGATCGATATCGCTGAGTAGAACCAGGGCGTCGGCGTTAAGGGCGCGAGCGAGAGCTCCCGCCGCGGCGTCGGCGTTGCAGTTAAGGAGTCCGCCGTCCTCACCCCTCGTGACGGGCGACACCACCGGCGTCCACCCCGCGTCGAGGAGGCTCACGAGGAGGTCCGCCTGGACGCGAATCCGTCCGGCGAGGCGACCCAGTGACTGACTCTCGACCACGCTCGAGAGCAGATTCCCCGAGACTCCGTTCACCCCCGCCGCACGATGCCCGGCGCGGACGAGACCGGCCACCACCAGAGTGTTCACGTGACTGAGGGCCATCGAGACGACCTCCATCGTGGCGTCGTCGGTGACCCTCAACCCCTCGTGAAAGCGACTTTCTAACTGAACTCGGCTCAAGAGGTCAGCGATTTGGGGACCCCCGCCGTGAACGATCACCACTCGCTCAAGGCTCGCCACGTCCTCGGCGAGATCGGTGAAAATCGGACTCGTCGGCGACAGGTCGTCGAGAGCGTGGCCTCCCACCTTCACGACGACGGTCACGGAGTCACCCCCGCCCGGGGTAGTGCGGTCCCTTCCGCAATCCCTCGCGAAACGTTCCACGCCTGAACGGCTTGTCCAGCCGCCCCCTTCACCAGATTGTCGAGAGCGCTCATCACGACGAGCCACCCGGTGCGCTCGTCCACCCGGGCGCTCACCATACAGAGATTGGATCCCACCGTGTCCTTTAAGGCCGGGGGCTCATCGCTCACGACGACGAAGGGTTCGTCGTGGTATCTCTCGCGAAGAATGTCGATGGCGCTCTCCGTATCAAGGTCGCCCGACACTCGGGCGTAGGCGCTCACCAACATTCCCCGGGCCACCGGGATGAGGTGGGGAGTAAACAGAACTTCAGCGCCAATCTCTCGCTCAATCTCGATCGTGTGGCGGTGACGAAGGAGACCGTACGGCTCCGCGTTACCGGCTAAGCGCGGAAAGTGCAGACGATCACTCGGACTGCGTCCGGCACCCGAAACTCCGCTCAGAGCGTTCACCACGAGCCCGGAAGT
>JAKBAZ010000015.1 GCA_021826255.1 Actinomycetes bacterium | reverse complement strand
CGTACTGGCCGGTCTCGCTGGAGTGCCCTGGTTCCACGCTCACACCTCGGGCTACCCCGGCGTGACCTTCGGGTACCTCCTCGGATTCGTCGCCGCGGCGGCCGTGATGGGTGAGATGAGCCGACGGGGTCTCGACCGTCACGTCGCCAGTGCGGTCGCCCAATTCGTCGTCGGCTCCCTCGTGATTTACGTCTTTGGCGTCAGTTGGCTCGCTCACAGCGCTCATTTGAGCCTGGCCCAAGCGCTGTCGGCCGGTATGAAGCCCTTCCTCATCGGCGACGCCATCAAGGCCCTCCTCGCCGGCGCCTTACTCCCGGCCACGTGGAGACTCACCGGCCGCCAGTGAGCTAGCCCGGGGTAGCCTGGGACTCCATGAGCGACACTCCCGTTTCCCACGAACCCGACGTCTCTGAAGAGAATCCCATCTCCGAGCACTGGGTCTGGGCGGGGCATCACCGACCAGCCATTCCCCGAGTCCTCGTCGACCACATGACCTCCCACTGGGCTCCCGAGCCCGCGCGTGAGGCAACCCACCCGGGCGCAGCCCACTTCGCCACCCGTCGCCACCGCCTCGCCGAGGAGTTCCCCGGACGGACTCTCGTCATCCCCTCGGGGTCGCTCAAAGTGCGGGCCAACGACACCGACTACCGCTTTCGGGCCGGCACCGAGTTCGTCTATCTCACCGGGTGTCAGGACCCCGAGGCCGTCCTCGTCATCGCCCCGGGGGCCGAGGGACCCCGCTCGACCCTCTACGTGGCCGCTCGACGCGACCACCGCACCCACGAGTTCTTCACCGACGCCCGTTACGGGGAGTTGTGGGTGGGTGCGCGTCGTGGTGTCGACGAATCGGCCACCTTCTTCGGAGTCGATTGCGCCTCGCTCGAGTACCTCACGAAGGACCTCGAATCCCTGTCCGCCACGACCACCCTGGTGGTCCGCGGGCTCGACCTCGAGGTCGATAGCCTCGTCGAGGCGCACGCCGACGAGGTTCGTCTCAACGAAGTTCTCTCGGAAATGAGACTCGTCAAAGAGCCCTTCGAGATCGCCCACCTCGAAGCGGCCATCGCGTCAACGGTGCGGGGATTCGAAGACGTGGTGCGCGCCCTGCCCCTCGCCACCCAGTTCGGCGAACGAGTCGTCGAGGGAGTCTTCAATCTGCGCGCCCGGGTGGAAGGTAACGACGTGGGCTACAACACCATCGCCGCCTCGGGATCTCACGCCACCGTCCTTCACTGGACCACGAACGACGGAGAAGTTCGCCACGGCGACCTCCTCTTGCTCGACGCGGGAGTCGAGCACCACGAGCTCTACACCGCGGACGTCACGCGCACGTTGCCGGTGTCGGGCACGTATAGTCCCGCCCAGCGTCGAATCTACGAACTCGTTCTCGCCGCCCAGGACGCGGCACTCGCGGTCGTCGCTCCGGGAGTTGACTTCCTCGAGCCCCACCGCGCCGCGATGTCGGTGCTCGCCCAAGGTCTGATTGACCTCGGAATTCTCGAGGGCCCCCTCGAGGACGTGCTTCGCCCCGACCGCCAACTCCACCGCCGCTACACCCTGCACGGAGTCAGCCACATGCTGGGTCTTGACGTTCACGACTGCGCCCACGCCCGCAACGAGAGTTATTTCGGAACCCTGAAGGAGGGCTACGTCTTAACCGTCGAACCCGGCCTCTACTTCCAACCGCACGATCTCACCGTGCCCGAAGAGTACCGGGGCATCGGCGTCAGAATCGAGGACGACGTGCTCGTCACCTCGAGCGGGGGTCGCAACCTCTCCGAGGCTCTTCCGCGGCGCGCCGACGAGATCGAGGCCTGGATGGCGGGGCTGTGGTCGGGCCCCTCAGGCACTCTCAGCGGGCGCTAGGGCCTCGTCGTCAATCTCCTCGCGCGAGATTCCGAGAAAGTAAAGCACAGCGTCGAGGTAGGGCACGGAGAGCGCGGTGTCGGCGTGCTCTCTCACTACCGGCTTCGCGTTGAAGGCGATTCCTAAGCCGGCGACGGAGATCATGTCGATGTCGTTCGCCCCGTCGCCGACAGCCACCGTCTGAGCGAGGGGCACTCCCACTTCGGCGGCGAAGGCCTCGAGAGCCCGCGCCTTCCCCGCGCGATCGACGATCTCACCGAGCACCCGCCCGGTGAGCCGTCCCTCCACTACCTCGAGGCGGTTAGCGCGCAACAGACTCACGCCTAACTCTTCGAGCAGTGGGGCGAGCACCTCCTCGAAGCCTCCCGATACCACCGCGGGCACGTAGCCCAGACGCAGGAGCGTCCGCACCAGCGTTCGAGCTCCCGGGGTCAATCGGAGACTCGCTCGGACGTCGTCAAGGACCGACTCCGGGAGCCCCTCGAGAAGTGCCACCCTCTCACGAAGCGAGGCGGCGAAGTCCAGTTCACCCGCCATCGCTCGCGCCGTAATATCGGCCACTTCGTCGGCACATTGGCACGCCTGCGCCAAGAGATCGATGACCTCGTCTTGCAGCAAGGTGGAGTCCGCGTCCATAACGACGAGGTGCTTGGCCCGTCGGTGAAGTCCCGCCCGCTGCACGGCGATGTCGACCCCCACGTCCTGCGCCGCGGCGGCGACAACTGCTCTCAGAGCGTCGGAGTCGCACCCCCTCACCGCCAGCTCGTAGGCGTCAACCGGGTACTTCGCTAAATGGATGATCCGTTCACAGGTCGCCCCCACCGACGCGATCCCGTCGAAGATTCTCTGGAGTTGTGCCGGCGCCACTTGTGGCGCGAGGAGCGTCACGAGGAGTCGGCCCCCCGCCCCCTGGGGCTCGGGGTTCACTCGCACGACCTCGGCGGTCAGTCCGTCTCGCTCGAGATCCCTCTGCTGAAGTGCGCGACGCACGTCCTCCACTGTGACGTGATCGGGAACGACGATATCCGCACACAGTACGAGAGAGCCCCGGATAGTGATCTGTCCGACGTCGGCCAACGTTCCTCCAGCCGCCGTCACCTGAGCCAGGGCGGCCCAGAGTTCGGCCCCGCATCCCACGCGATCGGGACCAGAGACAGTTACCAAGTACGACGTCGTTGCCACGCCACGATGGTAGAAGGTTTAGGGGGATTCGGGCGAACGTCGACGGCGAACCTCCTCGACGTGAGGATCGACGCGGGCGTCAAAACGCCACAGTGAGGGAAGTGCGGCGGCCACCACTCCGACGGAACCCGCTGCCCCGAGCCCGCCGAGCACGAGAGAACTGCGGAGCGACATCCACGCCGTCATCGCACCGGCGCGGAACTGTCCCGCGGTCGGACCGATGGAGTAGGAAATCATCTCGACACCCGCCGTTCGACCTCGCAGTTCAGGTGGAATTGACTCGTTCCACAGGGTGCTTCTAAAGACCCCACTCATGGCGTCCGCCCCTCCGGCGATCGCCAGTCCCGCGACGGCGACGACGAGTGACCTCCCCTCCGCGAACAGCGCAATCCCGAGGCCCCACACCACTGCCGAGGCGACAATCGCGCGCCCGTAACGGTGAACTCGATGCGTCCAGCGACTCGTCACCGTCGCGAACAGCGCTCCCAGAGGAAGTCCGAGGTACAACAAGGACAGGGCGTAGCGTTGACCGAAGGTCGCCGCCACGAAGGGCAAGAATCCCACCGGAAAGGCCCAGGCCATCGCCAGCATGTCGACCACGTAGGTGCCCACGATGTCGGGGCGAGAGCGCAGGTAGGACAAGCCCGCTCGCACCATCTGAGCGGGCGTATCGGGGGAGTTCGTTCCGGGGACGGAGGGCAGGCGAGACAGGAGACTGAGCGACGCGACGTAGGTCACGAGATTCGCCACGTAGACCCACGTTGGTCCCGCCGCCACCGCAGCTAATCCACCGAGCGTTGGTCCGACGATGGAGGCGCCGGTGTAGCGCAAGTTGGCCAGAGTGGCGCTCGCGCGTTGGAGGTCGTGTCGCACGAGGCTCTGATTCAGCGCTTCGAGGCTGGGGCGCTGGAGAGCTCCCGCTCCGGCGAGGACGAACGCGCACAGGTAGATCACCACGGTCGAAGGATGCGATTGCTCTCCGTTCAGCACGAGTGCGGCCGTTGCCCCGGCGAGTACCCACTCGAAGGAGATGATGATTCGTCGACGGTTGCGGATGTCCGCGAGGTACCCCCCGTAGAGTCCCCCGAGGACGAGCGGAGCAACTTCGACGAGGCCAATGACCCCGACCGCCACGGCGGAGTGCGTGATTTGACGCAATTGGTACGGCAGAGTGACGTAACTCGCTTGTTGACCGAGGCTCGTCACGAGGCCCGCGACGTAGAGACGTCGGTAGGGGATGGACCTCAAAGGGGAGAGATCGAGACCGAACAACCTCATCACGACGGCTCTCGGACCGTTGTCCATCCCAGAGCCGAATCCCACCGTCTCACCACCCGCGCCGGGACTCCCGCGAGGACGACTCGAGCCGGGAACTCACCCCGCACGACAGCTCCGGCGGCGACCACGGTGTGCTCACCAAGTCGCGTTCCCGGCAAGATCACCGCGTGGGCGCCAATCCAACTCCCCGCGCCAATTTCGACGGGTTTGTTGTGGGGGGCTTGCGTACCGATGGGCTGATCGACGTCCTCGTAGCCGTGGTTTTGATCAGTGATGTAGACCCCCGGTCCGGTCTGTACGTCGTCTCCCACGACGATTCGCTCGTGACCCACGATGTCGGAGTACCGCCCGATCACGCAACGACAACCAATGTCGACAACGGGATCACGGGGCAACGTTTGTCCGGGCGAGTATCCCGCGCTCACGCTCACTCCGGGCCCGACGAGAGTTCCCTCGCCAATAGAGATGGAGTGTTCGTTCAACAACACGCCCTGAGGGGCCATGAGTCCCGCTCCGTCACCGAAGTAGTAGAAGCGGTGAGCTGGCGGGTCGAGTGGTCCAATGGTTTCCACGTCGTTCACGTAGCGACGAAGTCGCCTCAACCCCACCCCGAGCCACCGACGAAACCGCACGCGCAGCGACATTCCGGCCACGCTAGCGCCTAGCGGCGAGGGATGATGGCCTACTCCAGGGTGAGAGGCGAGTCAAAGTCCGCGTCGGCACCCACGACGTCGGGGGCCACCGCGGCGGCGAGATGGTCTCGAACGCGACCATCAATTTCGGCCATCATTTGAGGGTTCTCGCGCAGGAAGGTCTTGACGTTCTCTCGACCCTGCCCCATCTGCTCTCCCTCGTAGGTGAACCACGCACCGGCCTTCTTCACGAGGCCCAGTTCAACGGCCACGTCGAGCACCGAACCCTCTCGAGAGATCCCGTGTCCGTACATAATGTCGAACTCGGCCTGCTTGAAAGGTGCCGCGCACTTATTCTTCACGATTTTCACGCGCGTCCGACTTCCGACCACGTCGGAACCATCCTTAATGGACTCCACACGGCGAATGTCCATTCGCACCGACGAGTAGAACTTGAGCGCCCGACCTCCGGGCGTCACTTCAGGTGAGCCGTACATCACGCCAATTTTCTCGCGCAACTGGTTAATAAAGAGAGCGACGGTGTTCGACTTCGAGAGTCCTCCGGTGATCTTTCGAAGAGCCTGACTCATTAATCGAGCCTGGAGACCCACGTGAGAGTCACCCATGTCGCCTTCGATTTCAGCCCGCGGGGTCAGGGCGGCAACGGAGTCGACCACGATGACGTCGAGCGCTCCGGAGCGAATCAACATGTCGGCAATCTCTAAGGCTTGCTCTCCGGTATCCGGTTGGCTCACCAAGAGGTCGTCGACGTTGACTCCGATGGCCCGAGCGTAGGCCGGATCCATCGCGTGCTCGGCGTCGATGTAGGCACAGACCCCGCCGTTGCGCTGAGCTTCGGCCACGACGTGCATCGCGAGCGTCGACTTACCGGATGACTCAGGACCGTAGAGCTCGACGATGCGTCCGCGCGGAACACCTCCGATTCCGAGTGCCAAGTCGAGGGCGAGGGCTCCAGTCGGAATGGCCTCGATGTGGAGATTGAGATTTTCCCCCATCCGCATGATGGAACCCTTGCCGAACTGCTTCTCGATCTGACCTAACGCTGAGTCCAACGCCTTTGCCCGGTCGTCCGTCGCCATCACCCTCTCCTTCGCTTGGTGCGAGTGCCCAGGCTATGAACACCCAGTCACATCGGTTGCCCCACCGCTCCCACGGTACTACGAACAGGTGTTCGTATAACGGATTATTCGGCGTTTCTTTCCGGCCGCCTGGGAGTGTTCGATCACCACCGAGAGTTCAGAGCGACCCCCGCGTCGACACGTCGCGAGTCGATTCTCACCAGCGAGCCTGGAGAAGGCTATTGGACCTCGGACTCTCTGCGAACCAACGGATCTCTAGGAAATGTTCTGGCGTAGATACTGACGAAGTGCCTGCAGTGCCGAGATACTCGAATACTGACGAACTCTCGGTCGGTCTCCGGGCAGGGAGAACTTGACGTGGTGCGACAGTCCCTTCACGCTCAGTCCCACGTACACGGTTCCGGGGGCTTGCCCGTCTTGAGACTCAGGGCCCGCGACCCCCGAGATGGCGAGTCCCACGTCACTGCCGAGAAGTCGCCGGACCCCGTCAGCCATCTCTTCTACCGCCGACGCACTCACTACCGGACCCTTCGTCACACCCAGGAGATCGAACTTCACCTCGCTCGCGTAACTGACGAGGGCTCCGCGGTACCAGTCCGAAGCTCCCGGGACATTGACGAGACGACTCGAGACGAGCCCCCCAGTGACCGATTCGGCGACGGCCAAAGTCAAGGACCGGGACAGCAGCTCGTGCGCCACGGCGTGTTCCATCGTCTCATCGTCCACGCCGAAGATCACATCACCGAATGCGGCCTCGATCGCTTGACGAACACGAGGCTCCTCGCGGTCGAGGATGTCGTTGGCGTGCGCTGCGTCTCGACCGCGAGCGGTGAGACGAACCTTGATACCTTCGATTCCTGAGGCCAAGAACGCGAGAGTCACCTCCTCCGAGCCTTCCAACTCAGTGACGAGGGGTGCCAACGATTCGGCAAGGCCGGACTCACTCGCCCCCCACGTTCGCAACACGCGCGAGGTGATGACGGCTTGACGACCCGCGGCCCGTTCTCGGGCGACGAGGTCGGGCAAGATGGCTCGCTCGAACATCTCGCTCATCTCGTAGGGCACGCCCGGCACGGCGTAAATCACCTGACTACCGACGGGGCAGATGAGGCCGGGTGCTGTTCCACGCACTTGATCAATGATGGTCGCCCCTCGCGGGACATCGGCCTGGAGGAGGTTGTTCGCCGGCATCGTGCGACCCCGACGCTCAAACATCTCTCGGATTACCGCCACGAGTCGGTCGTCTCTCTCGAGGGGAACGTCCATCACTTCGGCGATGGCCGCTCGGGTGATGTCGTCTTGGGTGGGTCCAAGTCCACCACACGTAATGACGGCGTCGGAGCGAGACAGCGCCGTGCGTAAGGCGTTGACCATGCGCTCGGGATTGTCCCCGACGTGCTGGTGAAAGTGCGAGGCGATTCCGTGAGCCGCCAACTGCTCCCCGAGCCACTGCGAGTTGGTGTCCGCAATCTGCCCGAGCAACAACTCGGTCCCAATCGCCACGATTTCAACGCGCATGTGACAACAACTCCCGGCCGTCGAGGTAGTAACGCCACCCGGTGTAGACCGTCATCACGACCGCCACCCAAATCACGGTTTCTCCCAAGATCAGGTAGTGGCCAGTAATGGGCAAGACGCACAGCCCGATAGCCCAGTCCTGGACGAAGGTCTTCCACTTGGCGATACGGACCGCCGGAATAGAGATTCCGTGCTGAGCGGCTCGCGAACGGTGCACGCTCATCCACACCTCTCGAAGAGTGATGATGATGGCCGGCGCAATAAAGGACGTGACCCCGTGAGGCCGAGCGAGAATCAGGGCGTAGAGACCCCCAAGAACGAGAACCTTGTCCGCCAGGGGATCAAGAAAGGCCCCCGAGGTGGTCGTGCCCTGACGACGGGCCACCTTGCCGTCAAAGTAGTCCGAGAGCGCGGCGGCGAGACCAATCGCCGAGGTCCACCAGGACACTCGACGCACCACGATGAAGTAGATGAAGAGGGGTGTAACGAGTAGGCGAAAGGCCGTCATGGCGTTAGCCGGTGTGAGAAGAGCACTCTCACCGTAGGTGCGTTCTCGCGGGGTCACTTCACGACTCCCACCAGGTCCATTCCGCGACTCTCCACGATTTCGACCTCCGCGAATGAACCTACTGGGAGTTGGGGGTCCACCACGACGACCCCGTCGATCTCGGGGCACTCTCGAACACTACGAGCCCGTCCCGGGCTATCCACCAGCACGCGCTGGAGTGTACCCACCAGAGCATCCCGACGACGTGAACTAATCGCGTCCTGGATCTCTGACACTTCCCGTAGGCGCTCCAGGGCCAACTCGGGGGCCACGTGAGCATCTCGAGACGCCGACGCCGTGCCCTCTTCGCGCGAGTAGGTGAAGAAGCCCGCCCAGTCCAACTGGGCCGCCTCGAGGAACTCCACGAGTTGACGTTGGTCATCCTCCGTCTCGCCCGGGTAGCCGAGGATGAAGGAGGATCGGAACGTAGCAAGAGGATCACGTTCGCGAATTCGCTCAATGCGCTCGAGGAACCGAGCGCCGTCACCCCAGCGGTTCATTCCTCTCAAGAGGTCCCGCGACACGTGCTGGAGGGAGAGGTCGAAGTAGGGCACACCCGACTCGATAATTGTGTCGATGAGCTCATCGGTTAACCCCGACGGGTAGAGGTACAACAGTCTCACCCACTCGGCACGAGTGGCCAAATCCTTCACGAGTTCAATAATCGGCTGACTGCCACCCTGATCGAGAACTTCTAACGCCTCTCCGCGACGGGCCCGACGCCGGTCGTGGCCCCAACTGGCGAGGTCTTGGGCAATCAACACGACCTCGCGAGCGCCCGAAGAGACAAGGGAGTCCGCCTCGGCGAGTATCTCGTCACGGGATCTCGAACGCTGATCACCCCGAAAGCTGGGAATGGCACAGAATCCACACCGCCGATCACACCCCTCGGCGATCTTGAGGTAGGCCCACGGACTCACCCTCTGAGGTCGCGGAAGGTTCAAAAGGTCAAACGTGGACCGAGACCGAAGTGCGACAGGAGTCGGTTCGACGATGTCCACACCGAAACCCGCGACCAGATCCACCTCAGGCAACGCCTCAGCGAGTTCGTCGCCGTAGCGCTCGGCCATACATCCGGTGACCACTAATCGAGCGGAGCGGGCCTTGTGATCGGCCAGTTCCAGCACGGTGTCGATGGACTCCTCGCGCGCGGCCTCGATGAACGCGCAGGTGTTCGCCACCACGAGGTCGGCCTCGTCGACGGACTGCGCCGCCCGAAATCCCTGAGACTGCAAACGCCCCGCCAACTTTTCCGAGTCAACGTGGTTCTTCGGGCAGCCCAGGGTTTCGATCCAGTAACTCGCCACACGACTCCCTCTAACACGAACGACACCGAGCGGCGAGCGCTCGGTGTCGTTCATCAGGCGGAGAGGGAGGGATTTGAACCCTCGGGCCCACTCTCGCAGGCCGCATTCTTAGCAGGAATGTGGTTTAAACCGAACTCACCCACCTCTCCCAGTTCTCCCATGCTAGTGAAAACGAGAGATCATCTCAACGTCAGGGGCGAAGAGCGGTCACCTCGGGCATTACGCACACCAGGTCGAAGAGTTCGCGATCGCGGTCCCACGTCAAGTGGTCTCGAACGGTCCCCATCTCCAGCCACACCAGTTCATCCACCTCTTCGTTTGGGACGAACTCTCCGTCCGACACGCTCATGAGGTAGTACGCCACAATCTTGGGCTTCCCCTTACGGTGGGTGTAGTTGGTGGTGCCGACGAATCTCACAATCTGGCAGTTCAAGCCCGTCTCTTCGAGAACCTCACGCAGAGCGGCCCGTTCAAAGGATTCTCCGGCGTCCAATTTGCCCTTGGGAAACGTCCAATCTTGTCGAGCCTCGCGAAAGATGCACGCCACCTCCACGCGCTGGTCGCGTTGACGGACAATGACTCCGCCCGCGGCCCGGATGAGATCGGTCGGCGCGTCGTGGGGAACTATCAACTCGCCACTCATGAGAGACACGACGTCCACGGTAGGCGAACCGACCCGGGCGCTTCAGTGCGCAAAAGCAAACTCTGCGTGAACAAAGGCACCCTCGTACAGTAGTGAGGATGTTCCTTTCGACCCTCGCGCTCTGGCCGAAGGTCGGACTCTTGCTCCTCGCCGGAGTGGGAACGGGGGTGGCTAACGGAATCGCCGGAGGGGGAACGTTCATCTCGTTTCCCACCCTGCTCGCCGTGGGCATTCCACCGCTGCAGGCCAACGTCTCCACGTCGGTCGGGGTCTGGCCCAGTTACGTCGGCGGAATTCGCGCCTTTCGACCCCACCTCGCGGGGCAACGTCGATTCATCGTCTCGCTTCTACCCTGGTGCGTCATCGGCGCCCTCAGCGGCACCGCTCTTCTGCTCGCTTTTCCTCCGACACTCTTCGCCCGCGTCGTCCCGTGGCTGATCGCGGCCGGAACGACACTCTTCGCCCTCTCGCCCCTCATCACCCGCCGCTTAGCCCACCTCGATCACACGCACCCCGCGCGACGGCGAGTCCTTCACTGGGGCGTCCTGGTTGTCTCGGTGTACGGGGGCTACTTCGGGGCCGGTCTTGGAATTCTCCTCCTCGCCGTCATGGCTATCGCTCTTCCCGCGACCTTGAACGAGCTCCAAGGACTGCGCAACGTCATAGCCACCATCATCAACGCCGTGGCTGGCGTGGTGTTCATCGTGCGCGGACACCTCGCCCTCCAAGCGGTAGCCCTTCTCCTGATCGGAACCTATATCGGCGGATTTGCGGGGTCCTGGCTAATTCTCCGCCTACCGCCGTGGGTGGTTCGTACCATCATCGTCCTCATTGGGGGAGGGACGGCTCTCAAGCTCCTCCTCAGTGGCTCTTGACACAAATCACGACTAAATCCATAATATTTATCGAATGAAGTCGATTTTCTCGTTTCCTAATCCCGTGAACGACGCCGCCGCCCGTCTCGTGGCGCTCGGTGTCGTGACGTTGAGTCTTCTCGCCCTCGCCACCGGGTGGGCGTGGCTGCTCCTTCCGCTGACCTATGGCTTTGCCGCCCGAGTAGCGGCTGGTCCCCGTTTCTCCCCGCTCGGGCGACTCGCGGTGTACGTGGGGTCGCGTCGATTCGTCTCCTGGCAGCGCTTCGTAGCCGGCCCACCGAAGCGCTTCGCCCAGAGCATCGGCCTGGCCTTCAGCCTCGCCGCGACACTGACCTGGGTGAGCGCCGGGTGGTCGAGCGCCCGATGGATTCTTCTGCCCCTCGTGCTCGCCGCGTCACTGGAGGGCTTCGTCGGGTTCTGTCTTGGTTGCACCATCTTTGGTGGGTTGATTCGACTAGGTCTCGTGCCCGAATCGGTGTGCGAAGACTGCGGAGATCTCGCCGCTCGTTACCGCCGCCTCGGGGTCTCGGCAGCAGTCGGGTCCGACGTTTCCGACGCGTAGCGCAGTTCGCCCCCTCTCCGGGCTCCCTAGTCTGTAGGTATGGCCCGTCTTCGCCCCGGAGTCACGACGACTCTCATCAGCTCCCTGCTGCTCGTCTCACTCACCCCGCTCAGTGCTGGCGCGGCGTCACCGCGAGCGGTCGTGGCGGGTTCCCTTCCCCTGCCGAGTGGATCCCAGGTGGTGGCGGGCAGTCTTCGCACCACCTTCGACGTGGCCCTCGCGGGCCGCAATCCCTCGGGCCTGCGGTCGTTTCTCAGCAGTCTCTACCGACCCGGTTCGCTCGCCTACCACCACTTCCTTACTCCGCAGGAGTTCGCGGCGCGCTTCGGGGCGACGAGTTCGACCGTGGATTCAGTAAGTCACTACCTCAGCGGCTTCGGACTCCGGGTCAGTACTCCCGATACGGGCCGAATCTTGATTCACGTCACCGGCTCCACCCCCCAAATTGCCCGAGCCTTCAACGTCCCCGTGGACACTGTCCGTCGCTCGGACGGTTCACTGGCGGCCCACTTTCGTTCGTCGGCCACCTTGCCGAGCACCCTTGCCGCCGACGTCACCGCCGTCGTGGGACTCTCGAGTGTTGTTCGCCCCTCGGCCACTGTGAGTCAGCGGGCGGTCAGCAAAGTCAGCACGGCCGGGACGTGTCCGAGTGCCGGGTCCATCTCGAACTCGCCTAACGCCCTCGGGGGTTACCCCGTGGCGGCCCAGGCCCAGCTCTACGGACTCAACAACGCGTGGGCTCGAGGAGACACCGGTGTTGGACAAACCATCGCCGTCTACGAACTAGGGCTTGTCGACACGGCCGACACCAACGTCTTCTTCTCCTGCTACCACCTCACACCAAGTATTTCGACGATCAACGTGGACGGCGGGGCCACGGGATCACTCAATGACGAAGCGACTATGGACGTCGAAGAGGCCGCCGCCCTGGCTCCTGGAGCGACGCTCCAGGTCTACTCGGGTCCCAACAGTGCCTCGGGCCCCGTGGACATCTACAGCCGAATCGCCAACGACAACACGGCGTCCATCGTGACCACCTCGTGGGGAGACTGTGAACTCGACCCGGCGGGCGCCACCGCTGCGGAGAACCAAATCTTCCAGCAGATGGCGGCTCAAGGTCAGACGGTCATCGCGGCGGCGGGTGACGCGGGGTCCTCGGACTGCGTGGGGGTCACCTCGAACTCCCCGGTGCCCTCGGTGGACGATCCCGCCTCCCAACCACTCGTCACCGGGGTTGGCGCCCTCACGGTGAATTCCATCTCGCCTCTGAGCGAGCAGGTCTGGAACTCCGGACCCAACAGCGCGAGCGGCGGCGGACAGTCGACCCTCTGGTCTCGCCCGAGTTGGCAGGTCGCACCCGGTATCACCAGCGCCATGACCGGCCGACTGGTGCCGGACCTTTCGGTCATGGGCGATCCCGCGTCGGGATTCATTCAGTACTTCACCGGCACCTCCACGGGGACGGTGAGCTGTTCGTCGAGTTGCTCCTCGGGGTGGGGTTCCATCGGCGGAACGTCCATTGGCGCCCCTCTCGTCAGTGCCCTCGTCGCGACAGCGGCCCAGATCTGTAACACCTCACGACTGGGTCTCATCAATCCGACGCTCTACGCGATCAACTCCAGTGGCACCGCTTACACCGACGTGACTCAGGGTTCGAACGACGCGTACGCCGGACGAAGTGGCGACCCGGGGGTGTACTCCGCCGGGCCCGGATTCGACCTCGCCTCGGGGCTAGGAAGTCCCACGCCCTCCTTCATCTCCCAACTCTGTCCGACCACTCCGTCGCAGACCCGAGTCCGTTCCTACGTCGCGCCGAGTGCCACCGTGGGAAAGAACGCAGTCCTCTCGCTCTCCCTCCATTCCTCCAACGGCCAGGCTCTGAGTAACGCCCAGGTCGTCGTGAGTGCCACCTCGTCGGGTGGGGGCACTCCCGGCATTGACGGAGCCGCGAGTACGTCGAAGAGCGCCACCAGCTCCATCACGGTGGCCACTGACCCGAGCGGTTACGCGCGAATTGACCTAACGTCGCTCGTCGCGGGACGCGTCACCGTGACGATCTCCTACGAGGGTTCCACTATCGTCACGACGTCGGTCACCTTTAAGGCGCTTCCCGCCTCGCGCCAGCTTCCCCTTCGAGTCACGGTGACGTCGCTTCGACCGGTCAGTGGTGGGATTCTCCTCTCCGTCGGGCCCCCAGGCGCTGGGGCGCCCCCCGTCACGCGCTATCAGATCAGCGTCACCAACGGTCGAGTCTGGGTCAGTTTCTCGAGCGCCGCTCGCACCGTGACTCTTCGCAACCTCCACTCCGGCCAGTCCTACTCCGTTGTTGTTCGGGCGGTCAACGGAAATGGTAACGGCCCCTGGACCCGAGTCGGCCCGATTGTTGCGGGCCATTGAGGTCACCTCGTACATCAACACTCCGGGGGTCGCGACGTCTGCGGCGACTCTGGTTCTCGGCGCCCGTTCTCATCCTCTCCACTCTCGTTCCGAACACTCCGAGTTCGCTCCCCACTAACTCCAAGTCGTCAGACCCCCTCATCAC
>JAKBAZ010000196.1 GCA_021826255.1 Actinomycetes bacterium | reverse complement strand
CGGAAAACTCGAACTCGGCGACGACCTGGTGGAGAACTACCTCAGCCTCGCAGCCGCTGAGACAGAACGCCAGTTGGCTAAGGCCCTCGGGCCGGTGGATCGCGAGGAGTGGTTCATGACCCCCCAAACCGTGAACGCTTACTACTACTCCAACTACAACCAAATCGTCTTTCCCGCCGCCATTTTGCAGCCACCGTTCTTCAGCGTCGACGCCGACCCGGCCCTCAACTACGGCGCCATTGGGGCGGTCATCGGCCACGAGATCGGCCACGCCTTCGACGACCAGGGTTCGAAGTCCGACGGCCACGGGGTGAAGGTGGACTGGTGGAGTGACGAGGACCGCGCGGCCTTCGACGCCCTCGGAGAGCGTCTGGTCGCCCAGTACGACGGACTACACCCGAGCGAGTCGCCCGAGTCGAGCGTCAACGGACGCTTCACTCTCGGAGAGAACATCGGCGACCTCGGCGGAGTGGCCATCGCCTGGCGGGCGTACCGACTGCGCTACCCCGACGAGGGACCCGTGATCGAGGGCCTGAGTGACGCCCAGCGATTCTTTCTCGCCTACGCCCGTTGCTGGCGGACGAAGATTCGCCCGGAGTTCGCCGCCCAGCTGGTCGCCATCGACCCCCACTCTCCCGCCGAGTTCCGGTGTAATCAGATCGTGAAGAACGTTGACGCCTTCTACGAAGCCTTCGGTGTCGTCGAGGGTGACGGGCTGTGGCTCGCCCCCGACGAACGAGTCACGATCTGGTGATGGCTGGCCCACAGGGGCGGGCACATGCCCTTGACGTGGGGACCGATGCCAATCTTGTAGGCGAGCAGTGTCACCGTCTCGCCGGCGAGTCCGTGGGCCACGTAGGTCATAAAGGGGGTCTCTCCGGGCGGGAGCGCGCTCGGGTAGCCGATCTCCTCGCAGGTGGTGTGGTTGGGAAAGAGCCCCAACCAGAAGGGCTTACGATGCCCACCCCCGGGGTACGCCGGGATTCCCTGGAGTGACGCGTACCAGTCGAAGCCGCCGTCCAGTCGACTCGCGGGAATCCCGCTCGCCACGATCAACGTGTCGAAGTGCCACTCGGCTCCGTCGAGAGTGGCCGCGTCGTCCACCACGATGACGCCGAGGGCACTGAAGAGGATGAGGACCGCGAGGGGTAAGGCTCTCGCCGCGCGGCTGAATGCGCTCGGCGCGGCCCGTCGGGCGCGAGGGGGGCGCTCGTGAGTCATCGACTCAATCGACGCCCAGGCGAGACCCGCGGCCAGGGGAATGGCGGGCAAGAGGTAGCGATCGAAGAAGAACTGCGGGACGAGTAGCACGTAGGCCAACTCGGCGCCGAGAAAGAGCACAAGGTAGGTGGAGATGAGCGCAATCGCGCCCGCCCGGTCGGTCTTTCTCGCGCGGTGCAAGATGTCGGGCGCCATCAGGACCCCGTTCAGGGCCACCACCGCCATCTGCAGGGTGCACGCCCAGCCCACCAGTCGAATGAGGTCCCAGATGAGAGTCGAGAACAAGACCGGGGGATGGCCCAACACCGTATTGGAGTAGGCCCCGACCGGGGTGAAGTAGTTACCCGAGGGAGAGGGCCGGTACCACACGAGGACGAGGGCCACGACGGCCACGACGCTCGAGAGGGTCTTCGGAGCGAGTCGCCACGCCCTCGTCCACGGCGTCGTTGTCGCCCACGCCAACAGGGCGGGACCGGCGAGCAGGCACAGAGTGAACAGAAGGTTCACGTCCCAGCCCACTCGCGAGTGCACGAAGGACACCGAGAGGTCGAGGCGCAGATTCTTCGCGTTGGTGAGTTGGGACTGCCAGTGGTTGTAACCCCAGACAAGACTGAGGGCCCCCACCCCGATGGCGCCCACCACGAGGCGCTCGGCCCTGGGTCGCAACACGAAGACCGCCACCACCACCGCGAGCAGGGCGACGGCGCCGACTTGACGGATCATGAAGGCTCCGACCCCGAGGAGGGCGGCGAGCGTGAACCAGAGGTCTCGCATCCGCCCCCGCAGGGCGCGCGTTCCGGCGTAGAGAGATCCCATCGCCGCGGCGAACGCCGGCACGTCAGTCATAAAGGAGGTCGAGAGGGATCCGTAGAGGGGGCCGAGGGCCAGAACGAGAACGGAGAACGTGGCGCCGCGGGGCTGGAGGAAGCGACGCAGCAGGACGTAGGTCATCGTGAGACCGAGAGCCCCGAGAGTAGCCACCAGAAGTTGGAGCGGGGCGTAGGTCGCTCCGAAAAAGCTCACGAGGGGCCAGGCGAGCAGCGACTGGAGAATCAGGCTCGACTCATCCCACCCCGAGAGGTGGTAGTGGTGCGTACTCGCCAGAGAGAAGGTCGAAAAGTAGTACGACCAGTCGTCGTTACGCGGTATTCCGAGGGCGTGGTGGGCGGCGGCGTCGAGAACGAAGAGTCCCGAGATCACCACACTGAGGGCCACGACGACCCCCACTTCTCGCCGCGTGAGCGCCGTCATCACCCTCCTCCCTAGCCGGTTCAGTCTACTGAGGAGGGAAAACTCTACGAAAAGAGCGAGTGACGATCACGTTACGTGGG
>JAKBAZ010000195.1 GCA_021826255.1 Actinomycetes bacterium | reverse complement strand
CTCGCCCTCGCCGGTGGTCGAGACGCGTCGGGAATCGACGCTCTGCTGAGTGCCGCCAGCCAGCTCTAGGGACCGCGTGGCGAAGATACTGGCGCTCGATCCCGGCTCGAGACGGTGCGGAGTCGCGGTGTCGGACTCAAACGAGACGATGGCCTTTCCCCGCGCGGCCCTGTCGGTTGACGACTCGGTTATCGGAAGAGTGCGAGCCCTGTGCGAGGACGAGGGCGTCGAACTCATCGTGATTGGTCGGCCCACGAGCCTCGCTGGCGCGTCGACCGCCTCGACGAAGCTGGCCGACGAGTTTTTCGAGTTGGTCGAACTGGGTGTCGACGTGGCGGTTCTTCAAGTGGACGAACGCCTGACCACAGTGAGTGCGTCACGCCTTTTACGACATGCGGGGGTCTCCGAGCGAGATCAACGTGCTCGTGTGGACTCGGCGTCCGCGGTGGTCCTTCTGGAGTCAGTTCTCGAGGCGCGCCGTGCTCTTTAGGTGGTGGCGCTGGATTGTCGCGGTCGCGCTGGCGGCTTTTCTCTTACCCCTCGGGTGGTTTCTTCTCCAGGCCTATCCGCTGTCGGGTCCCGGCAAGGCCGTCATCGTCCTCGTGCGGCCCGGAGATTCCCTACGCACTATCGCCGTTCGTCTCCAGCGGGCGGGCGTCATTGCGTCGGCCTTCGCCTTCGACATTGACACCTTGGTCGAGGGTTCCCCCATAGTGCTACCCGGGGGATACTCTCTTCGCGAGGGAAGTACCTTCTCTCAGATCCGTGCTCAGTTGAGCGCCGGTCCCAACGTCGCGACCCTCGACGCGGTGCCGGGGCTGACTCTGGCGGAGATGCGAACCGACCTGCAACGCCAGCTCGGTACATCCTTCGCCGAACAGTTCTCGCTGGCACTCTCGGCTCGAGCGGCCACCTCGCCCTACCACCCCCACGGAGGATCTCTGGAGGGCTTGGTCGGGCCCGGGGAGTACGTCATCCCGCCGGGTGAGAGCGCGGTTCAACTCGTCAACCAGATGAGTCAGTCCTTCGCCGCGGAGGCGTCGGCCGCGGGACTCTCGCCGGCCACTCGTCGATTCGGACTGAGCGCCTACCAGTTGCTGATTGGTGCGTCCATCGTGGTGAAGGAGGGGTACTACCCAGTCAATATGCCCAAGGTGGCGCGAGTGATTCTTAATCGCCTGGTCCGTCACGACGCGTTACAGATGGACTCCACCGTTCTCTACGCGCTGGGTCGAGACGGGGGAACGGTGACTCCGGCCATGCTGCAGACGAATACTCCCTACAACACCTACCTGTACGCGGGCCTCACACCCACACCGATCTGTGTCGTGTCGCCAGATGCGCTTCAGGCGATGCTGAACCCGCCCCCGGGGCCGTGGCAGTATTTTGTAGTCGTGGATAAACAAGGCACAATGGCCTTCGCCACGACCTTCGCCCAGCAGTTGGCTAACGAGGCCCGAGCGAAGGCGAACGGCGTATGAGTGAGTGGCGTCTCGCGGTGGTGGGCTCTCCCATCGAACACTCCCTTTCTCCCCAACTTCACCGCGCCGGACTGGAGGCCTACGGTTTCACCGGCTCCTCGGAGAAGGTCGAAATCGGAGAGGGTGAGGGCGAGCGCCTGAAATCGCTCCTCGGGACCACGTACGACGCCGTATCGGTCACCATGCCCCTGAAGGGAGTAGCCCTCCGACTGGCGGACCGAGCCGAAGCAACGGCTCTCGAGTGCGAGTCGGCGAACTCTCTTTTCGTCAAGGACGGTGACATTCGGGCGCATTCGACCGACGGAGAGGGTTTTCTCGACGCCGTCCGCGCTCAGTGGGGATTGAACGTCGATGGTGCGCACGTGGTGGTTCTGGGCGCCGGGGGAGCGGCGAGCGCGATCGTGAGCGCCCTGGTTCACGCCGGAGTAGCCTCCATCGCTCTCCATGGTCGTAGTGAAGAGCGAGTCAATCGCCTGGTGGCCCGCTACCCCAACGTGGTCGATCACATGGTGATCTATCGGCCCGTGGAGCTCATCGTCAACACCATTCCCGTCCCCTCTCGAGTCTCCTCGGCCGCCGTGATGCAGGGTGTCACTCACGACACCTTCGCCGTCGACCTGGCCTACCAACCCCTCGAAACGGAGTGGATGAGCCAGCACCGATCCCTCGGTTGCGGCGTGATGAACGGTCTTCCCATGTTGGCCCACCAGGCCGCCGCCCAGATGCGCTGGTGGTGGGGGGGCGACCTCAGCGGAACGGACCTCCTCGGGGCGCTGACGTGAGCGACACCCTGGTTGCCCGTCTGGGCTCCTCCGCGCGTCCGAAGGATCACATGGACTACGGGCTCTTCGGCGGACTCGCGCTCCTCGGACTCTTCGGGGCCTTCATGGTCTACTCGGCGACTCGAGTGGCCCTCGCCACTCAGGGCTATAACCCGCACTACTACCTCAATCGCCAAGGCCCCTTCGTGGTACTCGGCATTGTGGTGATGTACGTCATCTCCCGTTTCGACTACCGACGTTTCGACGTGCTGGCGACCCCCTTCTACATCGGTGGCATTCTCTCCCTGCTGGGCGTGTACGTCGTGGGTTCGAGCGCTCTCGGTGCCCAGC
>JAKBAZ010000194.1 GCA_021826255.1 Actinomycetes bacterium | reverse complement strand
GGGGTTGAGGCTCGGGCTGAGCGTGTAGTGCACGTCGCTCACCACGTACCCGGACACCGCACCTACACCTTCACCGGCGTAGGACGACGTGACCGTGTTCGACGCGGTGAACGCCGAGGCCACTCCCCCGCCGAGCGCTCCGAGGAGCACGGTGGCCCCGACCAACTTCGCTACCAAATGACGCTTCATTGCTGTTCTCCTTAGTTTGAGGGATGTATCTCTCTACTGCAGGAGTCGGTTTCGCCACTCGCTCCCCACGGGTTAGGCGACCAAGTAACGCCCGTGGTTCATCGCACCCCTTACTTCGTCGATGGCGAACGACACCACCGAGTAAGAATCCGTGACGACACCTCCTTGGCGCACCACGAACTCTCTGGTTCTCTTCTCGAGAACCAGACCTGTCTAGACCCCCCCTGTCACATCGACTCGTCTCACCCGCGCCACCGCCATCGACGACTCCGAACTCAGAGACGTCACACACTTGGTCTCGCGTCTGTGCGATTGCGTCGCCGCGTAACACTCCCATTGAGCGCTTCTGTCGTCAAACGCGGACCCTGAGAGTGGACTTATTTATCAGTGCCTGAGTGGCGCTCAACCTCTCCACCAGGGGTTAAGGGATTTCGTCGCGACGCTTTCGTTAAAGGTCGTTACCGGCGTAGGAGAGATTGAAGCTCTTGTTCACGAGGGGGAAGTCGGGGACGATGGTGTCCGCGAGAGACACCGCTACCGCGGGCCAGTTGAAAAACGACGGATCGAGGGGGGCCCAACGAACCACTCGAGTCCCCTCGAGCGTCACTCGATGAACCACTGCGCCCCGCCACCCTTCGACGACCCCGAGACCCTCTCCAGTGGAGTCCGAGTCCGTCTCGAGACCATTCGGGCACTCCCCCTCACTGACCCGGTGAAGAACTTCCAGAGAGTCCAGCGCCTCCACCACCCGCTGCTCGAAACGAGCTCGAACGTCTCCGGAGGACTGGAGTCGAAGCGGCATCGAGAGTCCCCACGGGTGATCATGCCGAGCGTCCTCTGACACCCCGGAGGCGCGAGCAACGGGTCCGAGCACGCCCAGCCGGGAGGCGTCCTCCTTTCGTAACACACCCGTTGAGTCGAACCGATCACGAACCGTCGGATGTCGGCCGATCCACTCGGCCAGGTGGGAGATCTCCTCAGCCAACTCGGAGAACGTTCTACTCGCTGGCGCGTCGTTCCAGTGAGCCCCGCCCACGACGAGGGCGCCGCGTAGCAACCGGTGACCCGTCACGCGCTCTCCCAAACGTTGAAGAGTCTCCACCAGAGTCATCGCCCGAGAGAACGCCACCGAGTACCCCGCGTCGTTCGCGAGCGCCCCGAGGTCGGCCACGTGATGGGTAACTCGCTCCAACTCCAAGAGCCCCTGGCGACGAGCCACAACCTCGGGAGGGACTTCCACTCCCATCGCGTCCTCGACGGCTCGCAGATACGCGAGGGAGTGCGAGACGGCCGAATCTCCGCTCACCACTTCGGCCAGACGCACGACCTCCTCGATACTGCGCCCGATGGCGAGTCGCTCGAGGCCCCGGTGAACGAACCACAGACGAGCCGACATCTGAATAATCGTCTCGCCGACGACGGAGAAGCGAAAATGGCCCGGCTCGATCAGGCCCGCGTGCACTGGCCCCACCGGAATCTCGTAGACCCCGGGCCCCGGCACGGTGAGAAAGGGGTACGGTTCGGCGTCATCTCTCACGTCAACCGTCAAGGGACCGGCGCGAAGGGGTAGCACGTCATTCGGCCAGTGTCCGTGGCGCATAAGCGGTCGTGCCTCCGGGTGACCACGAAACTGAACTCCGAGTTGGTCACGGACTAAGCGTTCCAGTCGCCCCGCCGAAAAGGAGAGCTCGGCGAGTGAGTCCACCGTCGCGCCGTGGGGCGAGACTCGTACTCGGTACTCGCGTCGATGGTCGAATGCACCGAGAAAGACGTAGGTGAGTTCGATCGAGTCTCCGCAGTCTCGCCCCACCAAGTGGGCTAAGCGAGCACCTTGCGCGAACTCTCGCTGGGCGAGGATGGGAATCTCCTCTACCTCAATGTCTACGAGAGTTCTCACTGTCCGACCGCCCGGGCGGCGCTCTCGACGAAGGTGGTGACGGGTACCCCGATGACACTCAGCAGGAGACTGGCCACCAACGCCACGCCGGCCACTCCCCAGACACGCGTACTCGACGACGCTCGCTCTCCGGAACCAAAGAACACCGGCCACGCGGCATTCAGGGTTGCGACGCCGATGGCCACGACCAAAAGAACCTGGACGACGGCGGGTCCCGCCAAGCCGGCGGAGATCTCCGCGCGAGTCATCAGTACCTCACTTAAGAACAAGGAGAAGGGTGGCAGTCCCACCAGAGCGAGCAGGCCCGCGCCCAGCCGTAGGCCCAGCGCGGGGCGACGGTGAAGCAGTCCCGTGATCTCGTCGAGACGCGTGGTGTGCTCAAGATCGCTCACCTCGCCCGCGCTCAAGAACGCGGAGGACTTCACTACCCCGTGTCCGAGGAGATGAAACAACGCCGCCGCCACCGCCATCGTGGTTCCGGCGGCGAGGGCCAACGTCGCCAGACCC
>JAKBAZ010000193.1 GCA_021826255.1 Actinomycetes bacterium | reverse complement strand
CGCCCCAGGCCCTCGCAGTACCACAGGACCGCCCCCCAGGGATTGTCAAGGAGTTCGCGACCCTTACGAGAGTCGTAGTTGGTGTACCAGCCCACCGACGTGGCGTCGCGGTGACGCAACAACACCATTCGAGAGCTCGGTCTCCCCGTAGAACTCGCGCTCGAGAGACTCACCGCGTCACGCTCGGGCATGTACGAGTCGGCCTCGTCGTACCAACGAGCGAACTGTACGAGGGGATCGAGGTCCAGATCGGCGAGATCGAAGGGGCGCCACTCACTCATCGATCCACCAGGGTCCACGAGGGGCGGGCCGGAGTCGAGAGGGGACTAGCCCCCTCGTGGGCGAATCGGTGCAGCCCGGCGGCCCCGATCATGGCGGCGTTGTCCGTGCACATAGCGCGTGAGGGGAGATAGACGCTCACGCCACGCTCACGCCCGAGTTCGGTGAGGGCGTGACGCAACGCCGAGTTGGCCGCCACCCCACCGGCCAGGGCGACGCTGCGCGCTCCCTCTCGCTCCAGGGCTTGGGTGACTTTGCGTAGGAGCTGCTCGACGACGGCGGCTTGGAAGGACGCCGCCACGTCGTCCACTCCGACCTCGGGCTGGCGCTCGGTAGCGCGAACGACGGCGGTCTTCAGTCCCGAGAAGGAGAAGTCCAGGGAGTCGTTCCGCATGGACACCGGGAGTTGTAGGGCGTGGGGATCGCCCGACGACGCTCGTCGGTCGATCTCGGGGCCGCCCGGGTAGGGAAGACCCAGCCACCGAGCCACCTTGTCGTACGCCTCGCCCGCGGCGTCGTCGATGGTTTCACCCACGACGCGGTGCTCTCCCGGAGCCCGTTGGAGGACCAACATGGAGTGACCTCCCGACACGAGGAGGGTCAACAGGGGCCACTCCACCTCAGGGGTCTCGAGTAGTGGGGCGAAAAGGTGCCCGTCGAGGTGGTGCACCCCGACGAAGGGCTTGTCCCACGCGAGCGCGTAGGCCTTGGCGGCCGAGAGTCCAATCAGGAGAGAACCGACGAGACCGGGTCCCGCGGTGGCGGCCACGAGGTCGATGGCCGGGTCGTGGGGGTCGAGGCCGGCGACGTCGAGGGCCTTCTGGACGACGGGGGTCACCGTGGCCAGGTGCGCGCGACCAGCCAACTCGGGGACCACTCCCCCGAAGGCGCGGTGCAGGTCAATCGAGGACTCGACGATGGAGGAGAGGACTCGACCAGTGGAGTCGACGACCGCGGCTCCGGTGTCATCACAACTGGTCTCGAGGGCGAGAGCTAACACGCCTCCAGCCTAAGAGTCCTCGCGGGACGTCGACTCCCAGTGCGCCCACATGATGAGGGCGTCCTCCCCGGTCGCCGCGTAGTAGCCCCGACGAACCCCGACGGGGGCGAACCCGTAGTGGCGATAGAGGCGTTGGGCCCGTTCGTTCGAGACGGCCACCTCGAGGGTGGCGCGCTCGACGCCCCGGCGACGAGCGTCGGCCACGAGGTCGTTCATCAGGGCGCGAGCGACCCCGGCGCCCTCGCGACCGGGTTTGGTCGCGATGGAGTTGAGGTGGAGTTCGTCGTCGAGTACGAACATCACCCCGGCGTAACCGAGAATCTCCCCCGACTCTTCGAGCACCCGGTAACGACGAGTGTCGGAGTTGGTGATCTCCTCGAGCAACATCGCCCGAGTCCAGGGTTCGGGAAACTGGGCGCGCTCGATGTCGAGGAGCTGATCAAGGTCTCGAGGTTCGGCGTCGCGCAGCGTCGCCGCGCTCACGCCCCCTCCCGCGTGGTGAACCGAGCGACGGCGTCGGCGTCGCGCAAGTAGAGCGGAGTCACCGGAGTCGGCGTTCGCCGGGCCCCGAGTTCGAGGGCAGCGTCGAGGGAGGGGATGGTTTGGGGGTCAATCTCGACGCCCTCGAGACGAGCAAAGACGTCCCGGTAGCGCACCACCCCATCTCCGGTGAGCCACTGGGGGGCACCGCCACGTCGGCAGTGTTCGACGACCTCCTCGGGTCGGGCCACCGCGGGCTCGTTAAGGGCACTCGAGGTACTCTCATCGAGCGCGAAGGATTGGTAGAACACTTCACCGCGGCGCCCGTCGAGGGCGACGAGCACCTCTCCGCGAGCCCCCGCGCGGCGAGCGCCATCGGCCAGCACTTCGAGCGAGGTAACTCCCACCACCTCGACACCGCTCGCCGCCCCGAGAGCGAGTGCCGTCGCCAGACCCACCCGCAAACCCGTGAAGAGTCCGGGGCCGCGGTCCACCACAATACGGTCGAGGTCGCGCGCGCGCAGCGAGAACTCCCGCAGCACCCGCTCGATGCCCGGCGCCAGGACCTCGGTGTGGCGGCGATCCTCGTCGAGGACCCACGACAGAGTCACTCCCGACTCCAGGGAGAGTCCGAGTGCGCAGACCGGCGTCGCCGTCTCGATCGCGAGTACGTTCACGAGCCCGCCCACGTCGCGAGAGCGCTCGCTCGCTCCGCGGTGGCGGGACCCCCGAGAACGAGATCTCGTGCCTCAGAGTCCGAGTCGAGGTGAAACGTGACGACGAGGCTCACCTCGCCGAGCAGGTCGCCCACTCGCTCTCCCCACTCAACCACCACGACCG
>JAKBAZ010000192.1 GCA_021826255.1 Actinomycetes bacterium | reverse complement strand
GACGCGGATCTTCTCCCGGTAATCGTGTTCATCTTCTCTCGAGCCGCCTGCGACGACGCCGTTCGTCAGTGTCGAAGAGACGGTCTGCTCTTCACCACTCCCGAACAGCGGCGTGAGATCGAGCGAGTGTGCGAGGAACGACTCGTCGACTTCTCCCACGACGATCTCAACGCGCTCGAGCACGGCGAGTTTCTCGACTCCCTCCGACGAGGAATGGCGGCCCACCACGCGGGAATGGTGCCGGCGTTTCGAGAGATCGTGGAGGCGTGTTTCGAGCGAGGGCTACTGAGCGTGGTCTTCGCCACCGAAACACTCGCCCTCGGAGTGAACATGCCGGCGCGCTCCGTGGCCCTCGAACGTTTCGCGAAGTACTCCGATGACGGCCGACGGGCCTTGACGGCGGGGGAGTACGCCCAGATGACCGGACGAGCGGGACGACGCGGACTGGACGACGAGGGACACGCCATCGTGTGCTTCAGTCCAGAGATATCGATGGTGGACGTGGGCCGCGTCGCGATTTCCCAAGCGGGAGACCTCCACAGCTCCTTTCGGCCCACCTACAACTTCACCGCCAACCTGGTGGAGCGATTCGATCGACCCACGGCAATTGAGGTGGTGCAACGCTCCTACGCCCAGTTCGAGGCCGACCGGCGCCCGGGTGGGGCTAAGCGATCTCTCGCCGACCAGATGAGTTCTCGCCACCGGGTGCTCGAGGATTTGGGGTACGCCGAGGGCTGGTCTCTCACCGAACGTGGCCGTCTCTTGCGCTCGCTCTACCACGAGCTCGACCTCCTCGTCGCGGACTGCGTCCTCGCGGGCGTTTTCGACGGCCTCGAGGCCTCCCAACTGGTGGGCCTGGTCTCCGCCTTTGCCTTCGAGGGTCGTCGAAGTACTCGTCCCGCGAAGCGTCCGGCGACTCCGGTCAAGAAACGCAAACACGTCAACGACCGATTGGGCAGTGAGCGACGAGCCTCGTTGTCCGAGCGTCTCGGGGAAGTTCACGCTCGCTACGCGGCCATCCGTGAAGTGGAAGAACGACACCGCGTGCCCCACACCCGGGAACCAGACGGGGCGTTCGCGCCGGTCATGGCGGCGTGGGCCCGCGGCGTCAATCTCGCCACCGTGCTCGATCTGGCTGAAATCGAGATTGGTCCCACGTCACCGGGGGACTTCGTTCGACACGCCAAGCAGGTGTCCGACCTGCTGGAGCAGTGGGCCCGTCTCGACTCCCTGGGCGAGCTCGCCCACACGGCCGCCAGTGCCCTCGACCTGGTCATGCGTTCCGTCGTCGCCGGCGCCTCCACCGTCCACCCCCGGGGCTGAAAACGCCCCTAATGTGAAGGGTCCATGCACCCCTACGTCGTCGAACAGTTCTCCGACGAGGAACGCGAAATTCTTCGGCGGTACTTCACCAATCTCGAAGGTCCGGTATTTGCCCTGGTCAACCTACCCGAGGTGGTGAAGGGGGCCCTGTTCGCGCGCTACTCGCGGTCCTCTAAGAGTCTTCGACGCCTGTTTCTCGACGAGTTCGTGGGCGACCTCGACTTAAGCGGCGACCACGGCGTCGACGCCACGATTGGCCTGGACCGCGCCAACGAGCTCTACCAACGCATCTTCTACGAGTACGGCGACGACTCCGTGGCCCAGCTCGGGGGAGTGCACCTGGCGTGTGAGCAGGCCTCCAACGTCTTGACGAAAGTTCTCGAGCGCGGACGTCTCATGAGTTACCTCGAACAGTCCACCCGGTATCTCGGCTACGACCGCCGGCTCGCCAACGGACACTTTCGCTACTACCGCGATCACGACCTCCTCGAGTCTCGCCTCGGCGCCCGCTTCGTCGGTGATATGGACCGAATGTTCGACACGTACGCGACGCTGCTCAATCAGATGACCGAGTACGTCAGTCGCGTTCACCCGAAGACCGACGCCGACACCGACTTCGTGTACCGCCAAGCGGTGAGAGCCAAAGCGCTCGACGCCGTGCGCGGACTCCTTCCGGCGAGTGCACTGTCGAACCTGGGCATCTACGCGTCGGGCCAGGCCTACGAGCAGTTGATTCTTCGCATGCGCGCTCACCCCCTACCCGAAGTGCGTCACTACGCCGAGATGATGTTGGACGAATTGAGAAAGGTTGTTCCGAGCTTCCTGCGCCGCCTCGACGTGCCCGAGCGCGGGGGAGCGTGGGCCACCTATCTTCGCTCCACGCGCCACCACACCGAAGAGTTAGTGTCGTCACTCTTTGACGATGAGCCCTTAGAGGAGGACGCGCCACGCGTGCGTCTCGTGGACTTCGATCCCGAGGGCGAGATCCGTACCCTCGAGGCGATTATCACCGAAGTGGCCCCGGTGAGTGACGCCGACGCCCGACGCCGAGTCGCCGCCCTCAACGAAGCGGAACGTCGAACCTTACTTCGCACCTACGCCGGGGAGCGTCGGAATCGGCGCCACCGGCCCGGTCGGGCCTTCGAGCGAACTTCGTACCGGTTTGAACTGGTTACCGACTACGGAGCCTTTAGGGACCTTCAGCGACACCGGCTACTCACCATCGAGTGGCAACCGCTCGGCGTCGACCTCGGTTACGAGGTCCCGGAGATCATCGACGAGGCC